>CAMCQD010000068.1 GCA_945876925.1 uncultured Dermatophilus sp. | reverse complement strand
GGCCGAGCGCAGCCGCGTGACCAGGTCGCGGTTGGCGTCGAGCAGGTGGAATTCCAGGGTGCCTACCTGGTGGGAGACCCGCAGCGGAGGCCCGCAGTACGAATGCACCAGGCCGTGCACGGCGTACTGGTCGACGCCCTCGGCACTGGGCCACCAGAACGCGCCCGACTGCGCTGCGACGGCGCGGTACGCCTCCGGATGACGCAGGGCGGCGTCCAGCGCGGCCGCCCCGCCGAGGCTCTGCCCGGCGATGACCCGCCGCTGCGGATCCCCGGGGACGGGCAGGTGCATGGCGGCGGCCGCCAGCAGATCGGTGGCCAGCCAGCGGGCGAAGCGCGGATCGTAGCCCAGCCGGACGTCGCGCCGCTCCCCGGAGGAGGGCAGCAGCGCCGCGGTGGGCGGCAGGTCGCCACGGGCGTGGGCGGCGTCCAGCAGGGCGGGGGCGTCCAGGTACCCGGCCCATGCGTCACCGTCCAGCAGCACCGCGAGCGCGCTGACCGGGCCGTGGGACGGGTGGGGCCAGTACAGCCACGTGCGCACCGGTTCCGGCCAGGTGCCCCCGCCGGGGATGTCCAGGCAGGTGAGCTGGCCTGCGGGAGCGCCGGGCACGGCGGCGGCGTACCGGGCCAGCGGCTCGCTGCCCGGCAGGGCGAGCAGGCTCAGCTCCCCGGAGGAGTGCCCGGTACGCGGGCCGGGCGTGCGGTCCGGTGCCGTGGCGAGCACGATCGAGCGCCAGGCTTCCCGGTCGAGCCGGGAGGGGTCGCGGGCCGGATCGAGGGTGGCTAGTCCGTAGGAGCACAGCAGCCCGGCGGGCAGGTGCACGGTGATCGCGGCCAGGCCGGTCCCCTCGACCGGGTGCAGCAGGGCCGGGCGCAGGTCCTCGCGGTGCCGGTCGGTGATGGTGTGCAGGATGAGCGCGATGGTGGTGCCGGGCTCGTGCGGCGCGAGGAAGGTCACGGCGTGCCCGGGGACGCCGCGGACGACCCTGGGGTCCGGGTCGATGAGCGGCCCGGCGTCCTGGTAGTGCTCCCACAGCCGGGCGGCGGCCCGGGGGTCGCCCTCGATGGCGGCGGCCTGCGGGCTGCTCACCACCATCGCCGCGGCGGGCAGGTCGTGCCAGGTGACCGTGCTCACGCGACCGGCCCCGGCCTGGCCGCGGCGGGCTGGCAGCGGCGTTCGACCTCGGCCAGGCACTCCGCCCGGCTCGCCGGGCCGGCCAGCACGGTCCATCCGGCCGGGAGGGGGGCGAAGCCGGGCCACAGGGCGAGCCGCCCGTGCGAGCCGGCGACGACGGTGAAGGTGCCGTTCTCATCGTCGAAGGGGTTCATGGGGTGGTCCTTCCGGTGCGGGTGCGCAGGGATCCCAGGTCGGTCTTGCCGATCCGGGTTCGCGGGAGGGCGCTGGCGAAGGTGAACTGGTCGGGGATCTTGAAGCTGGCCAGGCCGCGTTCGTGCAGCCAGGCACGCAGCTCGGCCACGCCGGGCGGCGGCCCGGAGGGGACGATGACGGCGCGGGCACGCTCGCCCAGCAGCGGGTCGGGTTCGGCGATCAGGCTGACCTCGGCGACGCCGGGGTGGGCGAGCAGGTGGCCTTCGACCTCGATGACGGCGATCTTCTCCCCGCCGCGGTTGATCTGGTCCTTGGCGCGGCCGACGACGCTCAGGTGGCCGCTGGGGTAGCGGATGACCAGGTCGCCGGTGCGGTAGTACCCGTCGGGGGTGAACGCGGAGGCGTTGTGCTCGCCGGCGCGGAAGTAGCCCCGGATGGTGTACGGGCCGCGGGTGAGCAGGTGGCCGGGTTCACCGTCGGGGAGTTCGCGGTCGTCGTCATCGACCACCTTGATCTCGTCGGCGGGGCTGACCGGGCGGCCCTGGGTGGTGGTGATGAGTTCCCCGGGGTCGCTGTCGCGGGTGTAGCAGACCAGTCCCTCGGCCATCCCGAAGACCTGCTGCAGCTGGCAGCCGAGCACGTCGGTCACCTGGGCGGCGACGATGTCGGGCAGGCGGGCGCCGCCGACCTGGAGGACGCGCAGGCTGGACAGGTCCCGGCCGGGGCGGCGGGCGGCGCGCAGCCAGAGCTGCGCCACCGGCGGCACCACTGCCGTGAGGGTGATCCGCTCCCGTTCGATGAGCCCGAAGGCGGTGGCCGGGCTGGGGTCGGGAGCCATCACGACGGTGCCCCCGGCGAGCAGCGTGCCCAGGATGCCCGGAGAGCTCATCGCGAAGTTGTGCGCGGCCGGGAGCGTGACCAGGTACCGGGTGCCCGGTCCCAGGCCGCACAGGCGGGCGCTTTCCCGCACGCAGCAGAGGTAGTCGTCGTGGGTTCTCGGGATGAGCTTGGGCGTTCCGGTGCTGCCACCGGAGAGCTGCAGCAGCGCGACCTTGCCTGATTCGGGCAGGGATTCCCATTCCGGGGGCAGGAGCCGGGGGTGCGCGGACCGGGGGCGCGGGTCGCGTTCGATCACCCAGCTGGTTCCGTCGTGCAGCGCAGTGATGAGGCCGGGCTGCCCGGCCCGGACGGTGGCGGCCAGGTCGTGGTGCCCGGTGCCGCAGAGCCCGCCGGCGCATACGTGCACGGCCGCGCCGGCCTGGCGGGCGAAGGCGGCGATCTCGGCGTGCCGGTGGGTGGCCAGTGCCATGACGGGCACTGCCCCGGCCTGCCACAGGGAGAGCAGGGCGACGACGAACTCGGCCGAGTTCGGCAGCTGGAGCACGGCGTAGTCGCCGGGGGCGTTGCCCAGTTGGCGCCACAGCCGGGTACGCTCGGCGATCCGGGCGGCCAGGCCGGCGTAGCTGAGCCGGGCGTCGGGCCCGATGACGGCGGGGGCCTGGGGGCGGGCGGCGACGTGCGGGTCGATGAGGCCGGTGAGCAGCTGCCCGGTCCAGTAGCCGGCCTGGCGGTACCGCTCGGCGGTCTCAGCTGGCCAGCAGGTCAGGTCGAGGTCTGGCAGGCTCATGCGCTCATTGCCCCGGTGTCTTCCCCGGTGCCCAGCAGCACGTCGCTGAGGGCGGCGAGCTTGGCGTCGGTTTCGAGCAGTTCGGCTTCCGGGTCGGAGCCGGTCACGATCCCGGCCCCGGCGAAGGTGACCAGGTGCCGTCCGCATACCCGGGCGCCGCGGATGGCGACCGTCCATTCGCCGTCCCCGCGTTCGTCCTCCCAGCCGATGGCGCCGCCGAACCACTCCCGCGGGGCGGGTTCGAGCCGGCCGATGAGGGCGCGGGCGGCCTCGCGCGGGGAGCCGCACAGGGCGGGCGTGGGCTGCAGCGCGGCGGCTAGTTCCACTGAGGGGGTCTGCGCGCGCAGCTGTCCCTCGATGAGGGTGCCTAGGTGCCACAGGGTGCGGGTGGCGACCAGCACCGGCTCGGAGGGGACGTGCAGTGCACGGCAGTAGGGGGCGAGCGTGTCAGCGACCATCTCGGCGACGAGGGCGTGCTCGCGCTGGTCCTTGGCGGAGCGGAGCAGGCTGCGGGCGGAGTCGTGGTCCCGGGCTGGCTCGGCGCTGCGCGGTGCGGATCCGGCCAGCGGATGGGAGCGCACGACCTGGCCGTGCCGGGCGAGCAGCAGTTCGGGGCTGGCGCCGAGGAGCACGTCACCGCCGGGCAGGGTGCCCTGGTAGATCCGGGCTCCGGGGTGGGCTGCGGCGAGCCTGGCCAGGAGCGCACCGGCGGGCAGCGGGGCGTCGAATTCGCGGGCGGCGAACCGGCCGAGGACGACCTTGTCGAGGCCGGGCCGGCCCAGTTCGGCGAGCGCGGCGGTGACGGCGGCGCGGTAGCCGGCGGGGTCCGGGCTGGTCCACGGCGGCCCGGCGAGCCTGGGCCAGCGGTGCGGCCTGGCTGGCGGCAGCACGGCTCCGGGCAGGTAGGCGAGGTCGCCGGCGGGAGCCAGGGCGATCCGGTCGCCGTCGAAGGGCAGCATCCCGGTGACGGGGCCTGACCAGCTGGCGCGCCAGGTGGCCAGGTCGCGGGGGCTGCCCGGGGGTGAGAGGACTGGTTCGCCTGCGGTGGCGACGACGAGCCCGTCCGGGGTCTGCTGGATGAACTGCGTTCGGGTCGCGGCCCGCTGCGGGCGGGTAAACTCCACACACGAGAGCATGAACTTAGGCTAACCTAAGTTATTGTCACGGATGTGAGGACATTAAATTCTCGTGGCACCGACCGCAGCCCGGCCGCTGCGGCCTGGAGCCACGCCCCTGTCCGGCCGGCCCGTACGGGCATCCGGGCCGGCCGGGCACCGGGGGCGTCGCCGTACGCGCGCAGTTCAGCGTGACGGACGCGCGCAGATCGGCTCAGGCCAGGCCGCTGGCCGCCCGGGCCCCGGTCAGCGCCAGGGTCGCGGCCGCATCGAGTATCCAGCGCCGCGCCTGCCCTCCGGCCCCGGTGCCCTCCTCCAGATCGGCGGCCAGCCGCGCGAACTGCGCCTCATGCGGGCCTGCCGTGCCGTCGCCGAGGGCGAGGATGGCGTGCAGCGCGGGCAGGTGCTGAGACACGTTCCCCAGATCGGTGATCGCGTACGGACCCGGATCGGGGCCGCAGGCACGCCCGGTGCGCGCCAGCTCCTCCTCCCACAGGGCAGCCAGCAGCGGATCGGTCCGCATGGGCAGATAGTCCGGCTCGGGACTGGTGATCTCCGCCTGTGCTCCGGCGGCCAGGGCGGCACCGCGCAGGCAGTCCCGGGCACGCTGCCCGGCATCGCGCAGCTCCCCGGGGGTGCGCGCCCGCACCTCCACGGCCAGGTCCGAGACGGCCGGGCGGATCGCGGGGGCACCGGGCTGATCCAGGCAGGCCCACAGCACGCACGCCCCTGCGGGCAGGCGGGAGCGCAGCAGGCCGAGGGCGATCTCGGCGAGCTGGCGAGCCTCGCGGGCATCCGGCTGCGCTGAGTCCCGGGCCGGATGCCCGCCGGCGCCGGTGAACCTCGCCCGCAGGCTAGCCAGCGCGAAGGAGGAGAACCAGGATTGTTCGGCGGTTCCCGGATGGGCCATGAGCACCGCAGCGGCCCCGTCGAACGCCCCAGCGCCCAGCAGCAGGGCCTTACCACCCCCGGATTCCTCTGCCGGGCAGCCGATGACGCGCACTCGCAGCCCGATCTCGCCGGCCACCTGGGCCAGCGCGGCCCCGGCCCCGACGGCAGCCGCGGCGATGAGGTTGTGCCCGCACGCGTGGCCCAGGCCCGGCAGGGCGTCGTACTCGGCGCACAGCGCGATGACCGGGCCGCGCCGGCCTGCCTGGGCGGCGAAGGAGGTGGCCGGGCCGCCGGGGACACCGCTGACCGTGAATCCCGCGCGGGCCAGCGCAGCCCGGGTGAGGGCCGCGGATTCCCGCTCGGCGAAGGCGGGTTCGGCGGCGGCGTGGATGGCGGCGGCGAGCTGGGCCAGATCCCCGGCGGCACCGTCGATGGCGGCGGTGATCCGGGTGCGCACGCTGCCGGGGAGCTGCGGCGGGAGCCCGGGTACGACGCGGTGCCCGGGATTCACAGCGTGGCCCCGCCGTCGACGACGATCTCGGCCAGGGTGATGTGCCGGGCCGCCGGGGAGAGCAGGAAGGCGACGACCTGCGCGACATCGTCCGGTTCGGCTACGCGGCCCAGCGGGATGCCCAGCCGGTGCTGCGCGAGGTCGCCCGCGATGGTCGCGGCCAGCCCCGCCTGCACGTCCCCTGCCTGCGGCGCCGGGCCGGCCCAGGATGCGGTGAGCATGGGCGTGCGGGTCGATCCGGGGTGGACGACGTTGCAGGTCACCCCGGACGAGGCCAGTTCCTGCCCGGCCGAGCGGGTCAGCGAGGTCGCGGCGGCCTTGCTGGCCCCGTAGGCGCCGAGCTGGACCCGCGGCACCCGGGCGGCGTTGGAGGCGACCACGACGATGGACCCGCGCCGGCGCGCCCGCAGCCGCCGGCCGGCGCTGACGACGACGTTGGCGGTGGCGATGGTGTTCGCGGCGAGCATGCGGGGCAGGGCGTCCAGGCCGCCGTCGAGCAGTGAGCCGGCTTCCAGCGCACCGGCCACGTGCGCCACGCCCCACAGCGGCCCGTGCCCGGCCTCGATCCGCTCGAAGAGCTCGTCAACGGCGGCGGCGTCGATGAGGTCACAGGCGTAGTCCGCATCCCCCGGGCGGCGGCACCCGGATCCCGGGTCCTCCCCTGGGGGCCGGGCAGGGCTCGCGCCGGCGGTGCTGCGGGCCGCGTTCCCGCCGGGTGCGCCACCTGGCCCGCCCCCCGGTGCGGGCCAGGCACCCGGGCCTGCCGCTGCGGGATCGGCTCCGGGGCAGGCCCGGTCGGTCGTGATCACCCCGGTGCCCTGCGCCCGGAGCAAGCCGGTGAGTGCCGAGCCGATCCCGCCGGCGGCTCCGGTCACCAGTACGGGCCCGGGCATTACCGTCATGCAGCAAAGGTTAGCTATACCTAATGAGTAGGGGAACCCCTGGTGCGCGGACGGTGCCCGCCCCGGGTGAGCACGGCCGCCAGCCCCCGGCCGGTCAGGCGTACGGGACGAGGCGGCGCCGGGGTGTGGTGATGGCAGTGATGATGTCCGCGGCGGAGTTCGGCCTCCCGTATAGCCAGCCCTGCGCCATCGGGCACCCCAGATCGCGCAGCATCGTCGCCTGGGTCACGTTCTCCACTCCCTCGGCGACGATCCGCTCGATGCCGAGGCTGCGCACCAGGTCGATGACTGCGCCCAGCAGCTGCGGACCGTCTGCCTGCTCGCCCAGCATTCCCACGAGCGACTTGTCGAGCTTGACGCATTCGACCGGGAGCTGCAGCAGCCGGTTCAGTGACGCGTAACCAGTCCCGAAATCGTCGATGCAGATCGACACGCCCGCCTGCCGGAATCGTTCGAGGCTCTCCCACACGACTGGCCCCTGGTCGATGAGCACCGTCTCGGTGATCTCCAGCCACAGGCATCCCTCGGGCAGCCCGGCTGCGAGCCGGGCCTCGCGCACGATGTCCGGCAGATCGGGCTGGAGCAGCTGCAGCGGTGAGACATTCACCGACATGAACAAGCTGGGCGACGGCAGCAGCCTGCGCAGTTCGGCGAACTCGCGGCAGGCCCGGTTCAGCAGCAGCTTGCCGAGCCGGTCGATCAGCCCGTGCTGCTCGGCGATGGGGATGAACAGCCCCGGCGACACCTCGCCCAGGTCCGGATGGTCCCACCGGGCCAGCGCCTCCCACCCGGCCAGCCGGTGGTATCCCGGCCCGGCCATGATCGGCTGGAGGACCAGCTCGAACGCCTCTTCGTCGATGGCCTGGCCGAGCACGGCGGCCACGCTGGCCCGGCGCCGGGTGCGCTCGGCCAGCTGCTCGTCGAAGACGACGGTGCCGCGCCGTCCTCGCTTCTTCGCCTCATACATGGCGGCGTCAGCATCGCGGATGAGGTCCTCAGCCGTGCCCGGGCGGCCCGCCCCGGCCAGGGCGATGCCGATCGAAGGGGTGATGCCATGCGTGCGGCCGGGCAGGATCTCAACCGGCTCCTCGAACAGGGCGCGCACCTGCTTACCCAGTTCGACCGCCTCGTGAGCGCTGCCGACCAGGGAGGCGATAACGAACTCGTCGCCGCCGTGCCGCGCGGCCACGACCTTGGGACCCAGCCGGTGCGACATCCGCCTGGCGACATGCATGAGCACGTTGTCCCCGGCGTGGTGGCCCCAGGTGTCGTTGATGTGCTTGAAGTCGTCGCAGTCGACGAACAGCACGGCGGTCAGGCTGGCGTTCCCGGCGTTGCGGGCCAGCAGCTCGCCGAGGGCGTCGAAGAGCGCCGCGCGGTTGAGCAGCCCGGTGAGCCGGTCGTGGGTGGCCCGGTACTGGCTGCCGGCCTCGGCCTCCAGCAGCGCCGCCATGGACATCGACAACCGGCTGAACACGATGACGAGCAGCACCGTTCCCAGCGCTGCTCGCATCGTCATGTCGAGTGTGCCGTAGCGGGGGATGAGGGGAGAGAAGACGAGCGGCGCCAGCGC
>CAMCQD010000067.1 GCA_945876925.1 uncultured Dermatophilus sp. | reverse complement strand
GACGTGCTGGAGACCATGCAGCCTGACGACGCCGCGGACCTGCTGGCCGAGCTCGCCCCGGAGGCCCAGGAGCGCTATCTGAGCCTGATGGAGCCCGGTGAGGCCAAGGACATCCGCCGCCTGCTGGTCTACGAGGACGACACCGCCGGCGGCCTGATGACCACCGAGCCGGTCATCCTCCCCCCCGAGGCCACCATCGCCGAGGCGCTCGCGGTGGTCCGGCGCGAGGAGATCTCCCCGGCGCTGGCCGCTACCGTGTTCGTCTGCCGTGCGCCGCTGGAGACCCCGACCGGTAAGTTCCTCGGGCTGGTCCATATCCAGCGCCTGCTACGCGAGCCGCCGACGGTGGCCGTGGGCTCGGTCCTGGATCGTGACATCGAGCCGGTGCGCCCGGATTCGAGCCTGGGCGATGTCAGCCGCGAGCTGGCCACGTACAACCTGGTCTCGATGCCGGTGACCGACGAGGACGGGCATCTGCTCGGCGCGGTGACGGTGGACGATGTGCTCGACAATCTGCTGCCCGACGACTGGCGCGACGACCGACACGAGGTGACACATGGCTGACGGTTCCCGCAGCGAACGCCTGGACCAGCCCCGGGAGGCGGGTCTGGGACGGCTGCGCGTCCCGCGCATGGACCCGGAGGTGTTCGGGCGCGGCAGTGAGGCGTTCGCCCGGTTCATGGGCACCCCGGCCTTCCTGGTCTACATGACGATCTTCGTCGCGGTCTGGCTGGGCTGGAACACGCTGCTGCCGGCTGCCTTGCAGTTCGACCCGCGCTCGCTGAACTACACCCTGCTTACCCTCATCCTGTCGTTGCAGGCCAGCTACGCCGCGCCGCTGATCCTGCTAGCCCAGAACCGGCAGGACGACCGGGACCGGGTGGCCCTGGAGCAGGACCGGGCCCGTAACGAGCGCAACCTGGCCGACACCGAGTACCTGACCCGCGAGGTGGCCGCCTTGCGGCTGGCCCTGCGCGATGTGGCCACTCGTGACTTCCTCCGGTCCGAGCTGCGCGATCTGCTGGAGGAGATGCGCGAGCCGGCACCGGCGGACCCGCCGGACCCGTCCCGGAGGCGCCTGAAGCCCCGGACGGAGCCGCTGCCGGTGGTGCGGCCCAGGCCGGCGCGCGGCACTGCCGGATCCCGGGC
Organism: uncultured Dermatophilus sp.; assembly: GCA_945876925.1. Lineage (GTDB taxonomy): Bacteria > Actinomycetota > Actinomycetes > Actinomycetales > Dermatophilaceae > Dermatophilus. The sequence goes on along the minus strand of CAMCQD010000067.1, from coordinate 6,800 downwards.
CGCCTCGGCTGCGGCGGGAACGAGCGCGGATCCCGGCGCCGGCGGCGGAGCCGGCGAGGACGTTTCCCCGGCAGCAGGACCGGGCGTCCGCGGGGAGCCCGCCAGGCCCCGGCCGGAGCCTGAGCCGGTCGACACCCCGCTGGGGCCCCAGCTGCCACCGGCCGGGAGGCATCGCGCCACACCCTAGCCCGCCCGCCCGGCCGTGCCTGCCCCGTGCCGCGAGGCGCCCCCGGCGAGCAGGCCCCCGGGCTGCGGCGGCCCGCGGACACGGGACCGGGGGCGGGGCTGCCCCCGTTAGGCTGAGTTCCAGGTCTGCTCCCAGCCGTGAAAAGCTCCTCGAAGCCCTCGCCCGGGTCGAGGACCCCGAGATCCACCGCCCCATCACCGACCTGGACATGGTCCAGTCCCTCGACTGCGACTCCTCCGGTGCGGTGCGGGTGACGATCCTGCTCACGGTGGCCGCCTGTCCCCTGCGCGGCAAGCTGGAACACGATGTCACCCAGGCGCTGCAGGCCGTGGACGGGGTCACCCAGGTCCAGGTGACCATGGGCGTGATGACCGATGAGCAGCGCACCGCCTTGCGGGCCAAGCTGCGCGGCGGGGCCGCCGAGCGCGGGAATCCCTTCTCCCGGCCGGAGTCGCTTACCCGGGTGTACGCCATCGCCTCCGGCAAGGGCGGGGTGGGTAAATCGTCGGTGACGGCCAACCTCGCCGTGGCGATGGCCAGGGAGGGGCTGAAGACCGGGGTGCTCGACGCCGACGTGTACGGCTTCTCGATCCCGCGCATGCTCGGCGTCGATTATCCGCCCACCCAGGTGGACGACATGATCATGCCGCCGGAAGCCCACGGCGTGAAAGTCATCTCGATGGGCATGTTCGTGCCCGGCGGGCAGCCGGTAGTGTGGCGCGGCCCGATGCTGCACCGGGCGTTGCAGCAGTTCCTCGCCGACGTGTTCTGGGGCGATCTCGACGTGCTGCTGCTCGACCTGCCGCCGGGCACCGGCGACGTGGCCATCTCGGTGGGCCAGCTGCTGCCCGGTTCCCAGATCGTGGTAGTCACCACCCCGCAGGCCGCAGCCGCCGAGGTCGCCCAGCGAGCCGGGGCCATCGGCGCGCAAACCCATCAGCCCGTGGCCGGGGTCATCGAGAACATGTCCTGGCTGACCCTGCCGGACGGCAGCCGCAGCGAGATCTTCGGGTCCGGCGGCGGCCAGGCGGTCGCCAGCGCGCTGAGCACCACCCTCGGCACGCCGGTGCCGCTCCTGGGCCAGATCCCGCTGGACACTGCCCTGCGCGCGGGCGGGGACGCCGGCACGCCCGTGGTGCTGTCGGATCCGCACAGCCCCGCCGGGGCCGAGCTGACCCGGATCGCCACCGAACTGGCCGCCCGCACCCGGGGCCTGGCCGGGCGCAAGCTGGGCGTCACCGTCAACCGCTGACTGCCCGGCGGGTGCCCGCGAGACCTGCCAGAGTCAGCGGGCCCCGGCCGGTCCGGGAAGCGGGCACGACCCTGAACGCGGTAGCGGGCGCGCAGCCGGGCATTCCCCGCCGCGCGCCCGCTACTTACGACATCCTCCCCGGTGGCTGCGGAGGCGTCGCGCCCAGCAGGGCACCGGTCACGTGGCCCCGTAGCGGATGCCGCCGTTGAGCTCGATCGTCGTGGCGTTCAGGTAGTCCGCCTGGCGGGTGGTGAGGAACCCCAGGACCGCCACCGTCGATTCGGTCTCCACGTGCGGCTGCAGCGAGTGGGCGAGCAGCTTAGCCCGGCCCTGGGCGCCCATGCGGCTCCCGATGCCGACCGGCAGCGGCCCGGGCTCCACCGTCACCGTCCGCACCCCGTACCGGGCGTACTCCTGCGCCACCGTCATCGTCAGCCCGTGCAGGCCAGCCTTGCTGGCCGAGTAGGCGACCTGGCCCGGGTTCCCGTGAGTGGCCGCGATCGAGCCGACGTAGGCGAACCTGCCGTACCGCCTGCGCATCATGGGCCGCAGCATGTGCTTGGTGAGCAGGAACGCCCCGGTGAGGTTCACCGCCAGCGTCCGGTTCCACCGCTCGGCGCTGGTCGAGACGGTGAGCGAGTCATCCGACAGGCCGGCGTTGCTGATCACCGCCAGGTCACCGCTCCCGGCGGCACCGGCGGCCTGCGCGATCCGCTGGGACGTCTCCTCGGCGGCGATGTCGCCCGCCACGTGGCAGATCCGGTCACGATCCCGCTCGAGGAGCGCGGCCAGCTCACTGCTCACGGTCCGCGAATTGAGCACGAGCCGGTCGCCGCGGTCCGCGCACCAGCGCGCGAGCTCCAGGCCCAGCCCGCCGGAGGCGCCGGTGATCACGACCGTCCGCGCCGCGCTCACGACGCCACCCCGGACAGGCTGCGGCGGCGGGCCTCGTACAGCTCATGCGGGCACAGCGACCGGGTGTTCGCCCGCCGCCAGATGGTCAGGTTCCCCAGCCGGATCCAGTCGCCCTGGGCGTCCGCGGCACCGCCGGGACCGTTCCCGGCGGTGCCGCCCGGGGCGGTCCCGGTACCAGCCGCGGAGCTGTCCCCGGTCCCGCCGGGCAGGCAGTCGCGCACCCAGCTCAGCGGTTCCACGCCCACTTCGCACATCCCCTGCCCGGCCGCGCCGGTGAGGTACTTGCCCGCGCAGGGGCTGTCGAGTTCCTCGGGCCAGGCGTCCGCGGCGTGGCGCGGGCCGACGATGACGAGCACCCGGTTGCCGCCGCTGAGCCACTGCCGCACGTACCCGGCCTCCTCCGGGTCCGGCCACGGGTCGGCTAGCCGGAACCCGCCGGGAGTGCGACCCCAGCGGATCCGGCGGGCGTCATCGCGCACGATCATCAGGCCGTCGACGATCTGCACGATCGCCGTGGCGTCATAGGCGCACCGCTCGTACCGGCTCATGTCAGCCTCGCCAGGCTCGATACGTCGAAGGCCTGCAGTTCGCTGCTGCGCCCGTCGAGCACCTTGCGCGCCCACTGAGGATCCTGCGCCAGGGCACGGCCGGCGGCGAGCAGGTCGATCTCGCCGTCGGTGAGCAGCTCCTCGGCGGTGGCCAGCGGGGCCACCTGCGCCCCCGCTCCCTGGGTGAGGGCCTCCAGGAACTCCCCGCTGAGCCCGGCCGAGCCCACCGCGATCACCGGCTTTCCGGTGACCACTTTCGTCCAGCCCGCGAGCGTCCGGCTGGAACCGGGGAAGCCCGGTTCCCAGAAGCGCCGGGTGGAGCAGTGGAAGGCGTCCGCCCCGGCGCTGGCGATGGGGGCCAGCACCTCCTGGAGCTCGGCTGCGCTGCAAGCGATCCGGGCATCGAAGTCACTCACTTTCCACTGCGAGTACCGGAAGATGATCGGGAAGCCGGGCGCGGTCGCCTCCCGGCAGGCGGCCACCACCTCGGCCGCGAAACGCGCGCGCTTTCCGGGGCTGCCGCCGTACTCGTCCTGGCGGTGGTTGGTCTGCTCCCACAGGAACTGGTCGATCAGGTATCCGTGCGCGCCGTGCAGCTCAATCCCGTCGAACCCCGCCTGCATGGCGTCGCGGGCCGCGCGAGCGAATGAGGCGACGATCTCATGGATCTGGTCGCGGGTCAGCCGTTCATGCTGCGGGCCGGCATCCGGGCCGACGCTGGGAGCCCAGGGCTGGAATCCCTCACCCGGCTGGCGGTCCGCGCCGACGTGCCAGAGCTGCGGGATCACCCGTCCCCCTTCGGCGTGCACGCGGCTCACCACCTGGGACCATCCCTCCAGCGCGTCCTGGCCGTAGCATCGCGGGACGGTGTCGCTGCGGGCCGATCCGGGTGAGTCGATCACGGTACCCTCGGTGATGATCAGCCCCACCCCGCCGGCGGCGCGCCGGGCGTAGTATCCGGCCACTTCGGCGGTGGGCACTCCCCCGGGGCAGGCCTGGCGGGTCATGGGGGCCATGACGATCCGGTTGGGCAGTTCCATGCCGTTCAGCACGAAGGGTGCGGCCAGTGCGGTCGCGCGGCCGGTGCTCATGGGGCTCATGCTGGCTGTTCTCCTCGGACGAGTTCATCGGCGGTTTCCAGGGCGGCCATGTCGGCCCGGGCTAGCGTGATCGCCTGGTCCAGGCTCATGACGGGTCGTAACGCGAGTACCCCGGTGATCCGGTCGAGCCGCTCTTGCAGGGTGCCCCCGGCGATGTGGACCGGGATGCCCAGCGCGGCCAGCGTGGCCAGCAGGAACTCGTCAGACCGGTGGCGGAACCGCTCGGAGACGGGCCGGTGGCCGTCCGGGGATAGCGGGAACTCGATGGGCAGGTGAATGAACACGTCGTAGGCCTGCACGGCGTGGTCCTGCACGACGGCGCCGAAGTTCTCCATCACTTCCCGGAAGGCACGCTCCTGCTGCGTGAGTTCCCGATCCGGATCGCGCGGATTGGCCGGGTCGATTCCCACTTCGCCGCGGATCATGCCGTACACCCATTCGTGCAGGCTGGACCCGTCGGAGATGAATCCCTCCGGCAGGCTCGCCTCGTGCAGGATCCGCTCCGCGTAGCGGCGTATACCGAGCTGGACCAGTTCGGCCGGGGTGCAGTCCTCCAGCCGTTTACCGGGAAGAGCGGCGGGAAGGATCTCCCGCATCGTCCTGGCATGGGTGCGCGGTATCCCGGTGTAGCGGGAAAGTGCCATTGATGTCGTGGTCTTACCGGAGGAGTACGTTCCGGATATAGCGATACGCAAGATGTCGTCTTTCTTTCAGTGACCATCCAGAGATGAGATTCGCAAGGTGCATAACGCGTGCACGCTGCCGGGTACGTGCGGGAGCACGCCCGGGCGCCTGGGCACGGCCGTCAGCAGCACCCGCGAGGAGGCGGCCATCGGCGGCCGGGACCGGTCAGCCGATCCGGTGCGCCAGGGAATAGCTGAGCCGCACGTCCCCGTGCTGGCCGCTCATCCGCACGGTGCGCCACAGGCAGCCGTCCATGCGGGTCAGGCCGGCCTTGAGGATGCTGGCCCGGGCGCCGAGGCACGGTGACGCCGCCCGCCCCCGGCCAGGTGAGGCAGGTGCCTGCCCGGCCCTGCCCGCCTCACCGGGCACGTCCACGTCGAGGCGCCGCATCCACAGGTTGTGCGTGGACCCGCGGGTGAGGCGGTCGAAGGCGTACAGCTGCACCTGGGCGAGCTGGGCGATGACGATGACCGTGTCCAGCACGGCGGGGCGCACCGGCTGCCCGGCCAGGACCGTCGTGCTCGTAGCGGCGGTCTCTCCCCCGGCGAGGTCCACATCGACGTCGGTGATGAGGTGCGTGCGCGCCTGGTACTCGCCGGCGAAACCGGCCAGTGAGGCGTCGTTCCCGCCGCAGCCGGACGGCCCGGGGCACACCTCGAAGGCGCATTTCATGCCCGCGACCGTGGTTGCGATCTGCCAGGAGCTATCCGGCTGGCGGATCATCTGCGAGCCGACCGGCACCTGGTCCAGGTCGGCGACCGGGGCCCGCCCGGCCCGCAGGCTGATGCGGCGCACGTGCAGCGCCGGCCCGGCACCCCCGGCCTGCAGGGCCAGGGCGCGGACGGCGAGCTTGGCGCTGATGCTCAGCGCATCGAGCGTGCTGAGGTGGGCATCCTGGCGTACCCCGCGTTTCGTCGACCAGTCCGGCGGGCAGCTCACCCGCGCGGTCGCCGAGGCGTAACCGTCGCGCACCTGGATGACGTCGAGCCGCTGGGCGATCCGCCGGTATCCCGCTCCGAAGAACCGCCCCTCCGGCGCCCCCAGCACGTCATCGACCGAGGCGTAGACCGTGGCTGCGTGCGTTGCTGACACGGCTGATGTCCTTTCCGCGTGCACCGCGCCCGCGCTAGCTCCGGGCACCTTGCCGGGTGCCCCTGATCTTCCAGGCCAGCACCGCCGCCAGCAGGTAGGCCGCCGCCATGAGGATGAAGCAGTACCGGGCCCCCTCATCCCACGTCGGCGCGGCGTTGAGCAGCGCTGTCATCGCTGCGATCCCCACCAGGGCCCCCACCTGCCGGTTCGCGTTCAGCGTGGCCCCGGCCAGGCTGGCGTACTCGGTTCCGGCGCCTTCCATGAGCACATTGGTCATGGCCGGGACGGTGACGCCGACGGCGAGGTTCACCAGCGCCATGAGAGCCGCCAGCGCCGGGTAGGGCAGGCTGGCTCCGGCCCAGGCGAGCACGCACCCGCCGGCTGCGGCCACGCTCAGGGCGATAGCCAGCGGGCCGGTGGCCCCCAGTTTCCTGGCGACCCGGGCGAAGCCGAGGTTGCCGACGACGAACACGATCATCATGGGCAGCAGCTGCAGGCCCGCTGTCCACGCATCCGCACCGCGCCCGCGCTGCAGGTACAGCCCGAGCATGAACATGGCTCCGAACAGGGCGAGGTTGAGCAGGAACCCGATCGTGTTGCTGTCCCGGAACAGGACGTTGCGCAGCAGCGCGGAGGGCACCAGCGCGGAGGAGGCGGTCCGCTGGCACCAGGTAATCACCGCTGCGGCGGCGATGGCGATGGCCACGGCGATGAGCACCGGCTGCTGGTTCCAGCCGATCGCGGGGCCTTCGATGAGCGCGAAGCACAGCCCGGCCAGGGCGGCGATGAGCGCGAGGTGACCGGTCACCGGGGGGCGGCGGCCGTTACCGGGCGGCGCCGGGATCATGCGCAGGGCCAGCAGGATACCGGCCGCGCCCAGCGGCAGGTTGAGGACGAAGATGGAACGCCATCCCGCGACCTGGACCATGGCCCCGCCGATGAACGGGCCGAGCCCGGAGGCGGTCGAGACGATGGCGGCCCACAGCCCGAGGGCCTTGCCGCGCTCGCGTGGCTCGGGGAAG
>CAMCQD010000066.1 GCA_945876925.1 uncultured Dermatophilus sp. | reverse complement strand
AGCCCAGCAGCAGGCCGGTGAACCCGCCCCGCCCGCGCGAGCCGACGACGACCAGCCGGGCGTCCTGTGCTTCCTCGGCCAGGGAGGTAACCGGGCTGCCGTGCTTGGACTTGGTGGTGATCTCCAGGCCGGGGTACTTCTCCTTAGCCTCCTGGAGGAGCTTGGCGAGGAACTCCTGGGAGGTCTTCTCGACCGCGGCGACGAGCTCAGCGTGCTGCTCGTCCTTGAACGCCCACGAGCGCAGCACACCCCAGGCGTGCACGAACCTCACCGGCAGGCCCACCTCGGAGGCGGTGCGCAGCGCGAACTCGATAGCCGCAGTGCAGTCCTCGCCGGAGTCGACGCCGACGACCACGGGGCCGTCACCCTCGTAGGGCACCGAGCGGGGCACCACGACGACCGGGCCGTGGGCGTGCGCGGCCACGGCATTGGACACGCTCCCGAGCATGAGCCCGGCGACCTCGCCGCGCCCGCGGCTGCCGACCACGACGACCACGGCGGTCTTCGACGCCTCGATGAGCAACCGTGCCGGGGAGTCGAGTTCGGTGTAGCCGTTGACCTCCAGGCCAGGATAGGAGGCGGCGATCTGATCGAAGCCGGCCTTGAGTTCCCGCTGAGCGGCGGCGTCGACCAGATCGGTCGCCGGATCGAACCAGGCGCCGTCGCCGACGGCGGGAGCCGGGAGCTGCACGGCAGTGACGATGGTCAGCGGCAGGGAACGCTTCGCGGCATACATGCCAGCCCAGTCCAAAGCGGACGAACCGACAGATGAACCGTCGAAGCCCACGACGACACGGCCTTCGAATGACTTAGGAATGGACATTTCGGCCTCCTTAGGCAGCACCTGTGCGCGTGCGTGGCGAATAGCGCCCGGGCACTTTCGAGAATACTGCCCGGTGAACCGGGACGGCCCGGGACATGAGGCAATTCACAACATCGCGCAGGAAATCAGGCCCTGCGACGGCAGCCGGGGCGGCACAATGCGGCCGCGCCGGACCTGGCTGCATTCAGCTGGATGACAATCTGGGCGCCGGCCCGGCCACCCGCCACCACACGCCAGCCGCCGGATCTGGCGGGGCCGCCTTCCCCGGCGCTGCAGGGCGGCCGGGGCGGTTCCAGGAAGCCAGGACCGCCGGGCGCGGCTCAGGCCTGCCCGCCCCGCTCGGCGGCGCGCTTCCAGCGGATGCCGGCTTCGATGAAGGCGTCGATGTCGCCGTCGAATACCGCCGAGGTGTTCCCCACCTCGTATCCGGTGCGCAGATCCTTGACCATCTGGTACGGGTGCAGGACGTATGAGCGCATCTGATCGCCCCAGCTGGCCTTGACGTCCCCGGCCAGTTCCTTCTTGGCGGCGGCCTCCTCCTGCTGGCGCAGCAGCAGCAGCCGGGATTGCAGCACCCGGTAAGCCGCGGCCCGGTTCTGGATCTGGCTCTTCTCGTTCTGCATCGAGACGACGATTCCGGTCGGCAGATGCGTCATCCGCACGGCCGAGTCAGTCGTGTTCACGCTCTGCCCGCCCGGCCCGGAGGAACGGAACACATCGACCTTGATCTCATTCTCGGGAATGTCGATGTGGTCGGTCTGCTCGATGAGCGGCACCACCTCGACCGCGGCGAAGGACGTCTGCCGGCGGCCCTGATTGTCGAACGGGGAGATCCGGACCAGCCGGTGCGTGCCGGCCTCGGCCGACAGGTGCCCGTAGGCGTAGGGCACGTTCACCTCGAAGGTGGCCGACTTCAGCCCGGCCTCCTCGGCGTAGGAGGTGTCCATCACCCTGGCGGGGTAATCGCGCCGCTCCGCCCAGCGCAGGTACATCCGCAGCAGCATCTCGGCGAAGTCGGCGGCGTCGACCCCGCCCGCCCCCGAGCGGATGGTCACGACCGCCTCGCGGGCGTCGTACTCACCCGAGAGCAGCGTCTTGACTTCCAGCTCGCCGACTTCCCGGCGGACCGCGGCCAGCTCCCGCTCGGCCTCGGCGAGGGTGGCGGCGTCATCCTCCTCGCGGGCCATCTCGACGAGCACCTCGAGGTCCTCGATCCGCTGATCCAGCCCGAGGATGCGCTCCAGCTCGGCGTTGGCGCGCGACAGCCGGGAGGTGACGCGCTGGGCGCGCTCCTGGTCGTCCCACAGATCGGGGGCGGCAGCGGCCGACTCCAGCTCGCTGATCCGCGCACGCAGCTCCCCGACGTCGGTCACCTGCCGCACCGACGCCATAGTCGCCTTGAGTTCAGTCAGGTCCGAGTCGAAATCCGCAGCCACAATGACCTACGTTACGCGACGGCGCGCCTGCCCCGCTCCCGCCGCGGGCCACGTCACCGGCCCGGAGAGCCCCAGGTGCCCCGGCACCGGCGAGGCACCGGCCTGCCCGCCCTCACACGAACGGGTAGAACGAGGACAGCAGGCGCTCGATGAGCCGCACGTACCGGGGCCGCTCGGCCCAGTCCTCATGGGTGAGCTCGGTGCAGTTGGACAAGTCGATGTGGAAGATCTGCTCCATCCGGTCGGCCAGCTCGGCGCTGAACACCTCCAGGTTCACCTCGAAGTTGCCCACCAGCGAGAGCCGGTCGATGTTGGCCGTGCCGATGGTGCTCCACCGCCCGTCCACGGTGGCCGTCTTGGCGTGCACCATCGCGTCGCGGTACAGCCAGATGGTGACCCCGCCTTCCAGCAGGGACTCGAAGTACCCCCGGGCGACCCAGTCGGCCAGGATGTGGTTGCTGTACTGCGGCACGATGATCCGCACGTCCACGCCCCGGGCTGCGGCCCGCACGAGGGCCGAGTGGATCTCGGTGTCGGGGATGAAGTACCCCTGGGTGATCCAGATGCGCGAGACCGCCCGTTCGATCGCTCCCAGGTAGAGCCCGCGCACCGGGAACAGCAGCCGCGGCGGGTCATTGCGCGCCGCCAGGATGTGCGCGTCCCAGTCGTGGCTGCCCCGCTCGGCCAGCAGCGGGGCACCACGGCGGCGGTAGGTGTTCCAGAAGTCGACGAAGGCGTCCTCCAGCTCCCACACCGCCGGGCCGGCGACCCGCACATGCGTATCCCGCCAGCTGCGCCCGTACAGATCGCCGATGTTGTAGCCGCCCACGAAGCCCAGCTCGCCGTCGACGATGAGCAGCTTGCGGTGATCACGCCCCCACACCCGCGCGGTCGGGCGCAGCATCTGCCAGCGCGGCGCCGGGAAGCGCAGCAGGTGAATGGATCCGGGAAAGGCGTAGAACCTCGGATCGACCACGAGATTGGCGGGCCAGTCGTAGATGACGCAGACGAGCACGCCGCGCTCGGCGGCCGCGATGAGCGCATCGCGGAACCGGGTGCCGATCTCGTCGCCCTTCCAGATGTACGTCTCGAAGTACACGCTGGTGCGGGCGCTATTGATCGCGTCCAGCATCGCCTGGTACAGCGGCTCACCGGAGGTATAGACGGTGAGGTCATTGCCCGCCACCGAGGCGGACAGCGCTTCCGCCCGGGGGAACTCACCGGTCGGCGGTGAGCGATGCTTGCGCACCGCATCCACCGCGGTCACCGCGACCGCGGCTCCCATCTGGGCAACGGCAGCGACCAGTGCCAGCCTGGCGAGTACGCGTACCGGTCGGGAAGCCATAGGCACACCGTATCGAACGGTCCCGCGCCCGCCTGGTTCGCACCCGCGCGGGTATTCATCCCGGCTCCGGGATGGGCCCCGCCACCGGCTACCCTGCCAGTCCCCGGCCGGGACCGGGCACCCGCCCGCGCGTCACCGCGAGCCCGGGGATCACGGGGCATGCCGGGGGCGAGCACCAGGAGGCCGCGATGGGCGTGCGGGTCTACCGCCGCGACGGGCGCCGGGAAGAGTTCGGCCATCCCGGCGACGGGGAGTGGATCGCGCGGCGCGACCAGCGCACCGGAACGCTGCTCGTGGCCTACCTGCGCGCCGGGCGGTTCGAGGAGGTGCGCCGCCTGTACCGCAGCGAGGACTGGGCCCGGGCCGAGATCTCCTGAGCCCCAGGCGCTCCCCGGGGCGGCTCAGCGGGCCGGGGACGGCTGCCTGACGCCGGAGAGCAGCCAGTCCAGCGCCTGCCCGGCGGTCCAGCCCTCCGGGTGGGCCGCCAGCAGCCGGCGAGGCCCCTCCAGATCCTGGCCCAGCGTCACGGCGGGCAGCTCCTCGTAGCCGTCCTTGCGGTGCTGCCCGATGCCGATGTTGGCCATGAGGCCGTTGCACAGGCATTTGCGGCCAACCGTCTCCCCGAGCTGCCCGCCCTTCTTGAGGTAGGCCTCCACCGGCTCGGCCGGGCACCGGTAGCCGACCTTCCCGTCGGCCCGCTCGAACGGGGTCCGCAGGTACGACAGGTCACACAGCCGGGGCCTGCGCAGGTAGGTTTCCTCATCCGAGAGCGTGCCGGCCAGCCCGGCGATCTTGAACGGGAAGCCCGTCGGCGAGGCGCGCGGATCATTGCGGACGACGAGGCTGCCCTCGCCGAGCCCGGCCAGCAGCTGCGCCAGCACGGCCCGGTCGAACCCGGACTCCTGGCACAGCGCGAACACGGTTCCGCACTGCACCCCGGCGGCCCCGGCGGCGAGGGCCGCCGCCACCGATTCGGGCGTGCTATACGCCCCGGCCAGCCAGAACGGCAGGCCGATCGCGGCGATCCGGTCCAGGTCGGGCAGATCGCGGGCACCGTAGACGGGCTGCCCGTGCTCATCGAGGGTCATCTTGCCGCGCGGGGGCGCGCTGTGCCCCCCGGCCGCGGGCCCCTCGACGACGAAGCCATCCGGGCGGATGTCCTCATCCCGGTACAGGTAGGCGGCCAGGGTGTGCAGCGAGATGATCGCCAGGAACCGCGGCTGGCGCAGCTGCGGCAGATGCTCCCCCAGCACCGCGACCGGGTCGACGACGGAGGCGTGCGTCCCGGTGGCGCCGGCCACGTCGATCGTCACCGAGCCGGGCTTCCCGGCGGCGAAGGCCCGCAGCAGCGCGGGGATCTCGCGCGGGATGCCGGCTCCCATGAGCACGTAGTCGACGCCGGCGAGCATCGCGCCCAGGGCCGCGCTGGGCGTGGCCATCTGGATCTTCTCCAGGAAGTTGATGCCGATGAGGCCGTCGTGCCCTTCCTTGGCCAGCCACACCTCGGCGAAGTTACCCAGCACCGACAGCTCGATCGCCTTGCGGGAGGCGTCGATGGTGAGCGTGGGATTGGGCCGGTACGGCCGTCCCTGGCGGCCCTCGGGCAGGTAGTACGTGCTGAGCGCCCGGTGCACCATCTCCTGATCGGGGAAGTGCGCCAGGGCGCGCCGGGCGTGGCCGCCGCGATCGCCGTCCTGCAGCACCCGGGCCAGCACGCAGTCCAGCGCGGTACCGGAGACGACGCCGAGTTCGCCATGCTGGGCCACCGTGCGCGCCAGCTGCCACGAGGAGACCGCGACCCCCATGCCCCCCTGGATGATCGTCGGCTGCTGCCTGGTCACCACGTTCCTCCCGCAAGTACCTCGCACGCGCCGGACCCACCCCCCGATGGGACGAACCTTCGGTCACGTAACCTACGTACCCGTAGGTTATTCGCAGACTACGTGACCAATTCGTGACGGTCCACCCCGCAACCGGGGAGCGGGCAAGGCGCCGGCAGCGGACCGCACCCGATTCAAATGCTGCTAATGTCAATGTAAGTCGGTACCCTGCCTCAGCACCCGGTCCCGGGGGTGCGGAACAGCACAGCTTGTCACGGGCACAGAGCCGGACATACTGTCCATCGCACGCGGACTCCCCCGATCTGTGCGCAAATTCGCCGGAAAGTCTTCCCAGCCCGGCGAAGACCTGTGATGCTATTCAAAATCCAACTGCTTGATCGAGAGCGTGAGGCTGCTCGCGGCATCGTGACGTGGTGTCTTCGCCCTACAGGGAGAAACACCTCGCCTCATGCGGGGGGCGTCTTGAGTTCGTTGTCGTTTCAGAGGTTCCCAAGGGGGCCTGCGGGGCGGGCGCAATGGAGCGCGACGGACCTCTCGTAACGGTTGCTCGTTACAGGTAAAGACCGGTCAGCGTACGACCAGCTCCGGGTCACTCACCACAGGCGGGTGCCCGGATGAGGCGTGCGCGGTCTGGTCGTTCCCAGGCACGGGACCACATCCTCATCACCTGGGTGCCAGTGAAGGGCATCGTTTGTCACCAACCTCGTCGCCGAGGGTCCGTGAAGACACCGGAGGGCAGTATGCGGCGGCGCACTGTGCCGTACGCAGGCGCCCCGCCGAAAACCACCAGATATCAAGGAGTAAACCCCTCATGGACTGGCGTAACCGCGCTGCATGCCTAACCGAGGACCCTGAGCTGTTCTTCCCCATCGGCAACACCGGCCCCGCTCTCCTCCAGATCGAGGAAGCCAAGGCCGTGTGCCGCCGCTGCGACGTCATCGATACCTGCCTGTCCTGGGCAATCGAATCCGGGCAGGACGCCGGCGTCTGGGGCGGCATGTCCGAGGACGAACGCCGCGCCCTCAAGCGCCGCAACGCCCGCGCCCGCCGGGCAGGCTGAGCACGCGCACCGCCGCTGGCCGGACCGGGCAGCCTTCGGGGGGTTGCTGACCGGCTCGCCACCGGACCTGCGCACGCACCGTCATCCGCTTCGCGCCGGGAACGCCGGCGCGAAGCAGGCACATCCCGCAGCAGGCCGCCACGCGATCAGCTGAGCCCATCCTCGGCAAAGCTCCTGCGCGGGCTGCCGCAGCCCGCTACCCGGATCACCCCGTGACGCGGGGCACCGGCGCGGACACCTGGGCCGTGAAACGCACGCAGGTACCGCCCTCGGGCTGGGCGGTCCAGCTGATCCGGCCCTTGAGGTCCTGCACGAAAGCCCGCACGATCTGAGTGCCCAGCCCGGAACGGCCCGGGGTGAACCCGTCGGGCAGGCCCCGGCCGTCATCGCAGATCTCGACCACCAGCAGCGAGGACGGCTCATGCCGGACCCGCAGCGTCACCTTCCCGCCCTCGGGGCCGAAGGCGTGATCCACCGTGTTCTGCACGATCTCGGCCAGCACCATCGCCAGCGCGGTGGCGTCATCGGCGGCGAGGTTCCCGAACATCCCCTCCTTGCGCCAGGCCACCGTCCCCCCGGCCACTTCGAGGATCGCGTTGACCACCCGGGAGGCGATCTCATCGAACGCGACGACCTCGTCCAGGCTGCGCGAGAGCGTGTCGTGCACGAGCGCGATAGTCGACACCCGGCGCCCCGCCTCGGCCAATGAGGCCCGCGCCGAGGCGTCCTCCACCCGGCGGGCCTGCAGCCGCAGGAGGGCCGCGACGGTCTGCAGGTTGTTCTTCACCCGGTGATGGATCTCGCGGATAGTCGCGTCCTTGGTGAGCAGCTGCTGCTCCTGATGGCGCAGCTCGCTGATGTCGCGCACGAGGATGAGCGCCCCCGCCCGCATCCGGCGCACCCGCAGCGGCACCGCCCGGATCGCCATCACCCCGTCATGGGCCTCGATGTCCGTCCGCCATGCCGCCCGCCCCATCGTCACCAGCGGCAGCGTCTCGTCCACGCTGGTGTGATCCTCCAGCACGTCCGCGACGATCCGGGACAGGTACTCGCCCCTGATCGCGCCGGCGTGCCCGATCCGCAGCAGCGCGCTCACCGCGTTCGGGGAGGCGAACTGCACGATCCCGTCGGTGTCCAGCCGGATCACCCCGTCCCCCACCCGCGGGGTGCCGTGCCGCACGCTCCTGGGGTCACCCGACAGGGGGAAGTCACCATCGCGGATCATCGCGAACAGCAGATCCGCGATCATCCGGTAGATGACCTCCAGGGAATTGGGCACGTGCACCGGGTTACGCCCCGTGTGCCGGGTGACGACGGCGATGGCGCGCCGCCGCAGCATCACCGGCACCGCGTCGATACTGCGGGTAGGCGCCAGGAACTGGTCACTGGCGGTGATGATGGACCGGGCCGCCACCGCCTGGCCGAGCACGACCGCCTGGGAATCCTGCGCCTGCTCAC
>CAMCQD010000065.1 GCA_945876925.1 uncultured Dermatophilus sp. | reverse complement strand
GGCCGCGCCGGGGGTGACGCGGACGAGTGCGAGGGGCTGCATCGCGACCACGCCGGGCGTGGTGGTGAGCAGTGGCCGGACGGGCGCGGACCCGCCGGGTACGAGGGTGACGGTGGTCTGCCCGCCGACCATGCCGCCGGAGGGGCCGGGGGAGGTGCCCTGCCAGTCGCGGCGTAGCACGACGCAGTCGTGCCGGACGCTGCTGGTCGCGGGGGGGACGGGGAGCGCGACGTCGGAGTCGGAGGTGTCGGTGACGCCGTGCCCGGCCGCGATCCCGGCCCGGACCCGCACCTGATGCCCGGAGGATGGGACCACCTCGAAGTCGTGGGGGCCGCCGACGACGGGCGCGCGGGATCCGAGCCAGGGAGCAAGCCTGGCCCAGTCAGCTTCCCCGACTGACCCGTCGTAGCCGAGGCTCACGATCGCCACCGCTCAGGCCCTCCTTATCGTCCGTGCGATCGCCGCTACCGCGCGGGTGAGCGACGTCACAGGCGAATCATCCCATGCGCCGACCTTCGGGCGCGCCACTGGCGCGGAGTCCGGGCCCCACTCGACCTCGCACTCGGTGAGCGTGTCCGTGATCGTGACCGCGCCGACCTGGAGCCGGACCCGCTGCCCCACGCGGAGCCCATGCGGGCCGCCGTAGTGCACGTGCGGGGACTCCGCGAGCGTCACGGCCATGCCGCTGGCGGGGCCGTGCTCCTCCAGGAGAGCCAGCGCCGCCGACTCGGCCTCCGGGGCCGTGGACGCGGACCGGTACCCCTCCCCGGTGATACCCCACGCCGCCTCCACCCCGCCCTGGATGACCTGCGTCACCCCGCCGCTGGTGGTGCCGATGAGGGCGCGGGTCACGGCCGGCGCGGACGAGGTGACCCGCCACTGCTGCACCGTGCCGTCCCCCGCCGACAGCCTCGTGTGGTACGTGCCCGGCTCGGTCACGTCCAGCAGCAGCCGCCGCGACTGAGGCACCCACCTGACGGTGACGACCATGCGCGCCGCCCGCAGATGCTCCTCGAGTACCTGCTCGATGGGCACCCACCTGCCCCGCACCGTCACCTGCGGTCCCCGCCCCAGGTCCGGGGCGATGTCCATGACGACCCCGGCGCGGGGAGCGTTCGCGGCGGCGAGGGTCTTCAGCACTGACTCCAGTGGCCCGGTGCCGGCCCATTCGGCGTCGCTGCCCTGGGCGTCGAGGCCCTGGTCCGGGCGGGGCGCGACCATGATCCGGCGGAGGATGTCGCGGTCGTCGGTGACGGTGACGGTCATGCGCGGCGCGACGGGGCCCTCGAGCGTCCAGCGGGTGACAGGCCCTCCGGCCAGGTGCTCCCCGGCCAGGGTCACCTCGACGCGGGTGCCTTCGGCGCGGAGGATCTCCTCGCGGGGGTCGCCGGGCTGGAGGTCGATCTCGAGGGTGGAGGCGGCGTAGGCGCGGATCACGCCGCGGACCTTCGCGGGGGCGGGGATGTCGCCGCGGGGGTCGCCGTCGCGGGTGTACAGGCGCAGCCAGGGGGCGTCCATTACCAGGCCCGGTGGTAGAGGGGGTGGATGGGGCCGAGGCGGACGGTGCCGTCGCCGCCGGTGACGCGGAGGGTGATGGGCTGGCCCTGGTCCGTGCCGGGGGGGTCGGGGGGGAGTGGTGCCCAGGGGTCGCCGGTGATCTGGGGCCAGACCTGCTGCCCGGCGGGTGTGGTGATGGTGCGGGCGAGGGGGTCGGTGTCGATGTGCAGGGTCTCCCCGGCTCCCAGGTGGGTGGTGATGGTGGTCTCGTGGCCGTCGACGCCGATGGTCCACGATTCGCCGGGGCCGGTCAGATCCCACGTGAGCCACACCGGCTCCTCGCCAGGGTTCGAGGCGCGCGCCTGGGCGAGGGTCGAGGACTGCCCGATCTGGAAGGGCGGCCCGGACCCGCCGGGCGGGCCGCCGCCGAGGAACGCCCCGCCGGCCGGGGCGGCCGTGAACACGGTCCCGGTCTCGTCCAGGGGGTCGCCGGTCCAGAGGGGACGGTAGGCGCGCAGGTACTGGCCGATGGTGCGCCACCCGTGGAGGAACGGGTCGTGGTCCATGGTCCAGTCGCCGCGGTGGGCGGGGTATAGCTCGAGCCAGCGGCGCTGCCCGGCGGGGCCGGTGACGACGAGGTGCCCGGGGCCGCGGCGGGAGTCGCTGGTGGCGGGGAGCATGGAGCGGGCGAATGCGGCGTCGAGGTCGAGCATGTCCGCGCCGGAGACGTGGCTGTAGATCTCGATCGCGAGGTGCACTTCGCGGGTGGCGAGCCGGTATCCCTGGTAGGCGGCTCCGTGGAGCGCGGGTGATTCGGATTCGTGACTGTCCTGCTCGCCGAAGCCGAGGCCGCGGGCGGAGAGGAGGACGACGCCGCGGCGTGCCCGGTCGGGGCCGCCGTCGCGGAGCGGCCATATGGACCCGTCCCACCCGTGCCAGTCGATCCCGGTGAGGCCGGTGAAGTGATCGGCGCGGCGGTAGATGGGCGCGGACCGGGCGGCCCACCTGGGGGGGGCGAGTACGTATCCCATGACTTAGATTGTGATCCGGTCGAGCCCGGTGACGGCCACGGCGTCGCCGACGCGGGTCATGAGGGAGTCACCGGTGGTGGCGGGGTCGGGGGTGATGATCTGGTCTACCTGGACGAGTGGCGCGGACCGGCCGGGCGTCCACCGCGTGGCGGGGGTATAGGGGGCGGGGATCTGCCGGGAGGGGCGGGGCACGGCCAGTCCCCACGTGGGCGTGGTGGAGGTGGCCTGCCCGGCGACGATGGTCAGCACCTTCCCGACGCCCTTCAACTCATCGAGGAGCGCCTGGGCGTCGGCGCGGGTGGTGGCGGCGTCGCGGTCGGCTGCGGTGGCGGCGTCGAGGAGGGTGGTGGTGGCTTTCGCGGCCTCGGCCGCGGCCTGCCCTGCCTCGTCTTCCCCGGCCTCGAGGTATTTCAGGGCGAGTCCGGGGTAGCCGCGGTCGCGGATGGCGCGGATGTTGCGGAGGAACGCCTGCGAGGCCGCGGTCTTCTGGGTCGTCTCGGTGGTGGCTGTCTCGAGGGCGCTGGGGGAGAGCATGGCGGTGTAGGTGGCGGCGAGGTCTTTGGCGAGCTGCACCATTTTCGCGGACTCGGCGTAGGCGGCGCGCTGCTGGGTGAGCTGGGTGGTGGTGCCCTTGGCGAGGGCGGCCGCGGGCTTGGCTCCGGAGTCTTCGCCCATTTCGAGGAGGCGGGCGGCGACGTCGGGGTAGCCGCGTCCGGCGATGGTCTCGATATTCCGCAGGAATTGCCGTGAGTATTGGGCGGTGAGCTGGGTGGCGCGGATGATCGTGCCCGCGGCGAGGGGGTCGAGCTTGCCCTTCTCCTTGTCGGTTAGCTCGTTGAATCGCTGCTGGATTGCGCTGGTGGCGACGGCGGCGAGGCCCTGCCCGGTGACCTGCCCGGCGGGGGTGCGGACCGGCACCGTCCCGGGGACCGTGACAGAGGTCACGACGGCGGCGACGGGTACGGTGATTGCGGCGGGGAGCCGCGTCGTCGTGGTCGCGGTGATCGTCCGCGCCGCCGACGTGACCTCGCCCTGCGCATACGCGACCATGCCATCAGCGGCCTTCACGAGCTGATACCCGAATTCCTCGGCGACGCGCGCGAGGATCGCCATCGACCGGGGCCGCTTCGACCGGGCTAGCGGGATGTACGCCTCCCCCCCGGTCTCGGGCTCGGCCCACACCCGCCACGCACCCGCCGGGGCGATCTGCGCCACATGCCGCTCCGCCCGGCGCGCCACCCCGCCATCCGCATACGACCTCGCCGCGGGGGGATATACGGCGCCGTCGGCGTTCCCCGTCGCGACCCTGACCACGGCCGTCCACACCCGCCCGACCAGGTTATTCAGGCTCGACATGACCCCGCCGATCGCTGCCCGCGCCGCAGCTACGCCGGTGACCTGCACATGCGGGGACGGCCGCTGCCGGCCGAGGGTCTGCGCCGCCCGGGTCACCCCGTCGAGCAGCCCCATCGCCGCCCCAGCCCCGGGTACCGTCACCGGCACAGCCGGGGACTGCGCATCCGCCGTCCGCGCCGCCTGCGTCACCTGCCCCAGCTGCGCCGTGGCCTGGGGCGCGCCCGGCGTCGTCACCTGCACCGACGGATCCGACCTATCCGTGGCCTGCGCCTGACGGCCGACCCCGGCGAGCTGCGCGATCCCCGCCGCCGCACCCACGACCCGCACGATCGACGACACCTGCGGCGGCAGCCCCGTGATAGCGGCCTGCACCTGGCTGGCCTGCTGCTGCGCGGCGGCCGCGCCGTCGAGCGCGACCGTGACCCGGGTCTGCGACGGGATATGCTCCAGCGCCGCCGCGAGCGTCCCCGCCGCCGACGCCGACAACCCGAACTCGTCAGCGAGCTGCGACGCGGCCTGACGCGACATCCCCATCGACACCGCCGTGTCGATGAACCCGGCCCTGGCGCGCTCCAGCTGCTGCCCGGCCTTCTCCGTCGAGCCGCCCGCCTGGATGAGCGCCTGCGCCGACTTCGTTGCGGACGTCGCGATCGCGTCGAGGGCCTGCTGGTTCGCGCGCCCCGCGGCGGTGGTGATGTCGAGGGTGCGGCCGTTCTTCGCCGCTGCCTCGCGGGCGGCGTCGATCGCGGCCTCGAAGTCACGGGCGGCTCCGCGCGCGCCGGTGAGGGAGTTCACGTACTCCATCGACGCCTGCGCCGCTTCCCGGGAGGCTTTCGCTGCCTCGGCGGCGGCCTCGGCGGACTCGCGGGTACCGGCCGCGGCTTCCCCGGCGGCGGTGCCGACGGCCTGCTGGGAATCAGCGAGCTGCTGCCCGGCTGCGATGGCCTGCTCGCCGGTGCTGATCGTCTGGGCGAGGGCGTCCCGCTTCTCCTGGAGCTGGCTGATCTCGGCCTGGTTGGCCTGGATCATCATCCCGGTGGACGCGTTGACGAGGCGTCCCTCCTGGGTGAGCTTCGCGATCTTGTCGTCCATCTGGGCCAGGACGGTGCGGCGCGCGTCGCCCTCGTGGGTGATGGCCTGGACCATCGTCTCGGTGGAGTATCCGAGCTGGGCGTAGTCGCGGATGAGCTGCTGCGTGGAGTCCAGGGAGACCAGCTGGGACTGGGCCTGCGCGGACCATGCCCCGCCGGACTGGGCCACGGTCTGCGCGACCTGGGACACGGCCGACCCGAGCTGCTGCTGGCGCTGCTGCGCCTCCTGGGACCGCTGCGCGAAGATCGACAGGGCCGTGCCGGCGGCGGCGAAGGCGAGGCCCCAGGGGCCGCCGAGGAACCCCAGCAGGGAGGAGCCCGCGCCGCGGAGCAGCCCCATCGCCCCGCCTGTGGTGCGCATCACGGCTGCGAAGCGGCCCATGACGGGCTCGGTGCCGGCGACCACGGACCGCATCGTCGCCACCGACGTCCCGGACCGGATCGCCTCCTGCGCGAGGTCGGCTACGCCGTGCCGGGTCGCGATCACCGCGGACAACCATCCCTGCACCGGAGCCGTGAACCCTGCGAATTTCGCGCCGAGGTCGGGCATGGCCCGGGACGCGAGGTTCATCGCGGCGATCGCGGCCGCGGCCTGGAGGATCGGGGCAGGGATCGCCCCAGCGGCCTGCGCGATCCCGCCGAGCACCGATGCGGCCTGCCCGGCGAGGGGAGCGAGCGCGGACCCGAACGTGATCGCCGTGTCCCGGGCCTGGTTCCAGGCGATCCGGATCTGGGACGCGGCCGACGCGTACCTCTTCCCCGCCTCATCGGCTAGGGCGGTGCCGTCGGCCCACGCCTGGGACGCGGTCTTCTGGGACGCGGCCACGGTATCGGTGGCGTTCGCCAGCCGCGAGAACACCGACAATTTCACCGCGCCCTTCAACCCGAGGTCGCTGAGGGTTCCGGCGAGGTCGCCGCCAGACTGGGCGACGCGGCCGAGCCCGGCGAGGAACATCTGCATCGCCTGGCCGGGGTTCTCGCGCCACGCGGCCGCGAATTCCTCGGCGCTGGTGCCGGCGACGCGGGCGAACTGCTCGAGCCTCTGCCCGCCGGATATCGCCGCGGAATTGATGGCCATCATGGCGCGGGACATGGCGGTGCCGCCAAGCTCGGCGGTGACGCCGACGCTGGACATGGCCGCGGCGAGGCCGAGCATGGACGACTCGGACATGCCGACGGTCGCGGCCGCGCCCGACAAGCGCTGCGCCATCGACGTGATCTCGGCCTCGGTGGTGGCCGTGGTGTTCCCGAGCGCGACGATGGTGGCGCCCATGCGGGAGATGCCGTCGACGCCCTGCGTCGACATGGTGCCCATGACGTTGGAGATGCGGGCCAGGGATGTGGCGGCTTCGTGGCTGGTGAGGTTCGTGGCCTGCCCCATGTCGAGCATGACCTTCGTGAAGCCGGTGATATCAGCGCCGGCGACGCCGAGCTGCCCGGCGGCCTCGGCTACGCCTGCGATCTCGGCGTGGGTCTGGGGCAGGGACCGGGCCAGTCCCCGCAGCTCCCCCTCGAGGTGGCCGAGGTCGATCCCGGAGACGGTTTTCTCGACGCCGGTGAATGCAGTGTCCCAGTCGATCGCTGCCTTCACTGACCCGGCGAGTGCGCCGGCGACGGCGGTGGCGGGGGTGACGAGCCCGCCCATGGAGAGCCCGGCTGCGGCTGCGGCGTCGCCCATGGAGAAGGCTGCGGTGGAGGCGGTGGAGGCTGTGGTGCCGAGGTTGGCGAGGCTGCCGGCGGCCTGGCGGGTGGCGGTGCCGATCTGGGTGGTGGCTGTGGCGGCCTGGCGTGCGCCGGTGGTGTAGCGGCCGGCTGCGGTGGAGGCGGCGGTGAGTTCGGTGGCGATGGCGCCGGTGCTGGTGCGGCCGATCTGGGCGGTGGCGGTGGCGGCCTGGCGTGCTGCGGTGGCGAGCCGGTCGGAGGCTGTGGCGGCCTGGGTGAGTGCGGGGGTGAGCTGGTCGGTGGCTGTGAGTACGACGCGTACTGGCATGTCAGCCATGCCGGTCACCTCCGGTGGGGGCGGGGTCTATGGGGGGTGCGTGGCGGGGGTCGTCGAGGTTGCCGGCGAGGTAGGCGGGCCCGGCGGGGGTGAGGGTGGTGGTGAAGGTGAGGGATCCGGGGCGGCCGCGGGGGTCGTCGAGGTATGGCTTGGCGGAGCGGGTGCGTTCGGTGCATGCGTGGCAGCGGCGTGGCGGGGGCGATACCCATTCCATGCGGAGTTTCGGGTCGGAGCCGATCGAGAGTGGCCATCCGCAGTCGTGCATGTCCTCTTCCAGCGTGGTGAGCGCGACAGCGAGTGCGGTGTCGGCGGGGGTCCATGCGCCGTGGGGGTCGTCTCCGTCGAGCACGGCCGGGCGGACGCCCCACGCCCGGGCCGTGCGGAGACGGCGGGCTAGGCAGGGGTCTCTCCAGAGGGCGCGGGCGAGAAATCCGGGTCGAGGCCGTCCTCGTCGTCCTCGCCGGTGGCGAAGTCACGGAGCTGTGCCCAGGCGGTTTCGCCGATGGCGTCGCGGAGCCGCGTGGCCTCGTCTTCGGTGAGCGGTCCGGTCGCTTCGTCGCCGGCGGGGCTGGTGATGAGGGTGATGGCGGAGCCGGTGATGGCGGTGAGGCGGCGATAGAGCACGGTCTCGGAGAAGGTGGCTTCGTCGCCGGAGGGGTCGGTGATGCGGGTGATGGCTGCGGCTCGGGCGGCGGGGGTGGCGCGGGTGATGGTGATGGTGATGCGGGAGTCGCGTGCCTGGGCGGCGTGGCGTTCAGCTGCGGCGTGGTCGCCTGCGTCGTGGGCTGCGTGCCATGCGCGGAGCGCGGCCCGGTCGGTGCAGGCGGTGATGGTGGTGGTGGCGCGGGTGGCGCGGGCGAGGATCTGGTCGAGGCTGGTCACGGCTGTATTCTCCGGTGCGGCCGGGCGTGCCCGCCCCGGGGGGGGGCGGCGGGGCGGGCACGGCCGGGGTTGGGGGGGGGTGCGTGCGGGACCGCGGGGGTGGCGGCGCCGGGGGGGGGCGCCCCCGGCGGGCGGGGGGGGGGG
>CAMCQD010000064.1 GCA_945876925.1 uncultured Dermatophilus sp. | reverse complement strand
GTCGTGCCCGAGGTCGCCGCCCGGGCTCACCTGGAGGCGATCGTGCCTGCGATCCAGCGCGCGTGCAGCACCGCCGGAGTGGGCCTGGCCGACCTCGACGCCATCGCCGTGACCGCCGGGCCGGGCCTGGCTGGCGCGCTCCTCGTCGGCGTTGCCGCTGCCAAGTCGCTGGCGCTGGCCTCCGGAAAGCCGCTGTACGGGGTCAACCACCTGGCCGGGCACGTGGCGGTCAGCCTCATCGAGCACGGGCCGCTGCCCGAGCCGTCCGTGGCGCTCCTGGTCTCCGGCGGGCACACCAACCTGCTCCTGGTGCGGGACGTCACCAGCGATATCACCTCGCTGGGAAGCACCGTCGACGACGCCGCCGGGGAAGCCTTCGACAAGGTCGCCCGGCTGCTCGGGCTGGGCTATCCCGGCGGCCCGCACATCGACCGGGCCGCCCGGGAGGGCGACAGCGCGTATATCGCCTTCCCGCGCGGCCTGACCAGCGGGCGGGACATGGAACGGCACCGCTACGACTTCTCCTTCTCCGGGCTGAAGACCGCTGTCGCCCGCTGGGTGGAGGCCCGCGTCGCGGATGGCCAGCCGGTCGCGGCCAATGACGTCGCGGCCGCGTTCCAGGAGGCCGTCGCCGATGTGCTCACCCGCAAGGCCGTGCTCGCCTGACGGGAACACGGGGCCGGGCACCTGCTCATCGGCGGGGGCGTGGCTGCCAACAGCCGCCTGCGGGCGATGGCGCAGGAACGCTGCCAGGCGGCCGGGATCGAGCTGCGGGTGCCGCGCCCCGGCTTGTGCACCGACAACGGGGCGATGATCGCCGTGCTCGGTTCCGAGCTTATCGCCCGCGGGCATCAGCCCTCGGGACTGGGCATACCCGCTGACTCCTCGCTGCCCGCCGACGTACCCCTGGTCTCGTGAACGGCCCCGCAGCCTGGCCCGCCGGCGTCCCCGCAGCCTCCCGCCGGGGAGGTGCCCGCCGGTGACCAGGGTGCCCCCGGCCCAGGCCTTCGCCACGGTCTTCCTCGACGAGCTCGTCCGGCTCGGGGTGCGGCACGTCGTGGTGTGCCCTGGTTCCCGCTCGGCCCCGCTGGCCTACGCCGCACTGGCGCACGAACGTGCCGGGCTGCTCACCGTGCACGTGCGCGTCGACGAGCGCAGCGCCGCCTACCTGGCGCTGGGGATCGGCAAGGCCAGCGGCATGCCGGCGGCGCTGGTGACGACCTCCGGCACGGCGGTGGCCAACGCCCATCCCGGCGTGCTGGAGGCGGACGAATCCCGCGTGCCGATGCTCCTGCTCACCGCCGACCGGCCGCATGAGCTGCGCTGGGCCAGGGCGAACCAGACGACGCAGCAGCCGGGCATCTTCGGCCCCGCGGTGCGGGCCGGATTCGACCTGCCCGCACCCGCCGAGGGGGCCGGGCGGGCCCGGTTCTGGCGTACTAGCGCCGACCGCGCCGTCGGCGCCGCGCTGGGCGTGCTGGGCGGGCCGCCCGGGCCGGTGCACGTCAACCTGCCGCTGCGCGAGCCGCTCACCCCCCTCCCCGGGGACGGTCACCCGGGTGACCCGGGCAGTTCCGGTGCCTCCCGCGGCCCGGACGGCGGCACCGGCGGGGACAGCCCGCTGGAACGGGCCCGCCTGGTGGACGCGGATCTGCCCCGGTCGTTCCAGGGCCGCCCGGACGGATCACCGTGGACCGCCCTGCCGCCGCCACCGCTGGAGAGCCCCGTTCGCGCCGGGGCCGGGCCCCTGCCCGATGTGCCGCGCACCCTGCTGCTGGCCGGGTCGGCCCCGGCCCGGGTCCGGGAGGCGGCGGCCGCCTTCGCCCGCCGTCGCGGGCACGTCCTCATCGCCGAGCCGTTCGGCTCGTTCGGGCCGGTGCCGGCGGCTGGTTCCCCGGTGTCCCCGCAGGTGCCGCTGCCGCACGGCATGCTCGCCCTGGAGACGCCGTTCGGGTGGGACGCGGCGCACGTGCCGGACCGCATCCTCGTGGTCGGCCGGCTCACGCTGTCCCGCGCCGCGGGGGAGTTCCTGCGGTCCAGCGGGGCCGATGTGCAGGTGCTGGCCGAGGATGGGGCCTGGCCCGACCCGGGGCATCTCATGTCGCAGGTGCGGCACTGGTCGGCGCTGCTGGACGATGACCCGGGCGCGGGGCGGGGCGGGTACGGCCGGGGGGCCGGGCACTGGCCCTCGGGTGAGGCGGAGCGGTTCACCGCCGGCTGGGAGCGGGCGTCGGCCCGGCTCGCCGAGGCGGTCCGGCGGTCCGTGCCGGCGATGTGGCCGCGGGGCCCGGCCGTGGCGCGTGAGCTGCTAGCCGCGCTGCCCGGTGACGCGTGGCTGTTCCTGGGATCGTCCTCCCTGGTCCGGGACGTGGCCTACGTGCGCGGCCGGGACCAGGCCGACGTCATCGCCAACCGCGGGCTGGCCGGGATCGACGGCTGCGTCTCCACGGCGGCCGGCCTGGCGCTGGCCGAGCCTGGGCGGCCCGGGTACGCCCTCATGGGTGACCTGACCTTGCTGCACGACGCGTCCGGCCTGGTGACCGGGCCTGACGAGGTCCGTCCCGACCTGACCGTGGTCGTCGTCAACGACGATGGCGGGGCCATCTTCGAGACGCTCGAGTACGGGTCTCCCGAGGTGGCCGGGCGTGATCCGGAGGCGTTCCGGAGGCTGTTCGCCACCCCGACCGGGACCAGCTTCGCGGCCCTGGCCGAAGCCCACCACGTGGGGTACGCCGCCATCGAGGATCCTGCGCGGCTGCGGGCCGAGGTGGCCGTGCCGCCGAGCGGGCTGCGGCTGCTGGAGGTGCGGGCAGACCGGGGCGGGGCCCGGGCGCAGCGGGCCGCCCTGGTGGATGTGGCCCGGCAGGCCCTGGCTGGCTTGTGACCGGCCCGGGCCTGCGCGCTTGCCCGGGCTGCTACCGGCGGCGCCGTCTCCGGTGGCGGTCCAGGCGGCTCACCGGGCGGCGTCCGGGGTGCCGGTGAGCCCGAAGGCCGCCCGCATCGGCATGAGCTTGGCCTCCGATTCGGCGATCTCCTCGGGCGGCTGCGAGCCGGCGACGATCCCGCAGCCGGCGAAGATCCGCATGAGCCGCGGGTCGCTGGCGGCGATCCGGCCGCAGCGCAAGGCGATCGCCCATTCGCCGTCTCCGGCGGCGTCGATCCAGCCGACCGGCCCGGCGTACCGGTCCCGGTCCATCGCCTCCAGCTCGGTGATGAGCGCGTCCGCGGCCTGGCGCGGGGTGCCGCAGACCGCCGCCGAGGGGTGCAGCGCGGCGGCTAGTTCCAGCGAGCCGGCCTGGCCGGCCAGCCGCCCGGCGACGTCGGTGGCCAGGTGCATGACATTGGGCAGGTGCAGCACGAAAGGCGATTCGGGCACGTTCATCGAGGTGCAGTACGGTGCCAGCGCACCGGTCACCGAGCGCACCGCGTAGGCGTGTTCTTCCAGGTCCTTGGAGGAGCGTGCCAGCCCCGCCGCGAGGGCCAGGTCGGCGCGGTCCTGCCCGGTGCGCCGGATCGTGCCGGCCAGCACCCGCGAGGTGACCAGGCCGCGTTCGAGCCGTAGCAGCATCTCCGGGGTGGCCCCGATCAGCCGGTCCACGCTGAACACCCATGTGCGCGGGTAGTCCGCGGTGAGCCGTCCGATCAGCCAGCGGACGTCGACCGGGTGGCCGGTGCGGATGTACTCGTCCCGGGCTAGTACGACCTTCTCCAGTCCTCCCGAGCCGATCCGGCGCACGGCCTCGGCCACGGCCGCCCCCCAGCGCCGGGGCGGCAGCGCACCGGGCCGCAAGGTGATGTCCCCGGGGGGCGCCGGCGGTTCGGGTGCCCTGGCAGGTGCGCCCGGGCGGGCCCGCCTGCCGTCGCAGGCCGGGCTGATCCGGGTGCGCCACCACTGGCCGCCGCGGTGACCGATAATGACCTCCGGTACGATCAGGGCCGAATCTGCTTGCGAGGCAGCGCTGTAGGTGAAGCTGCCGAGTGCTAGCAGGCCGGTGCCGGGCTGCCGGACCGGATCGGTGATGGCGGCCTGGTCGCGGATGGCGTGCCACCAGCCCAGGGCGTGGCTGAACCGGCCGGGACCGCAGGTCGTCACCGCGGCCGCCCGGCCCCAGGCGACGAATCCCTCGCCGTCGCGGATCCAGGCGAACTGGTCCGCCGGGGCGGTCCGCGCCAGGACCTCGGGCAGGGTGCCCGGCGGGGCTATCTGCTCGGTGCGGACCTCGAGGGGAACGGCTGATGTCACGAGCCGGAGCTTACGTGCTCTCACCGGTGACGGCCGTCACGAGCCGGTGCGTGCGGTGCGCCCCGGGCCCCGGCGGCACCTCCCCCTGGTGCCCGGCCTTCCCTCTTGGTGCCCGCCTTCCCCGCTGACCGGGGCGGGGATGCTCAGCACGGCCCTGAGGGGGCACGATGGTGTCCATGCGCGCCAGTCTCAGCAAGCAGCCCGACGAGGTCGCCGCGATGTTCGACGACGTCGCGGCCCGGTACGACCTGACCAACGCCGTCCTGTCCGGCGGCCTGGAACGGCACTGGCGGCGGGTAGTCCGCCAGGAGCTGCGCGCCCGCCCGGGTGACCGGGTGCTTGACATCGCCGCCGGGACCGGTGCCAGCAGCGCGCCGCTGGCCGCCGCCGGGGTCGCCGTGGTCCCGGCGGATTTCTCGCTGGGCATGATGCGGGTGGGCCGCCGCCGCCACCCGGGCCTGCCCTTCATCGGCGCCGACGCCACCGCGCTGCCGCTGGCCGATGACAGCTTCGACGCGGTCACCATCTCCTTCGGGATCCGTAACGTGGCCGGCGTGGCCGCCGCGCTGGGCGAATTCCGGCGGGTCACCAAGCCGGGCGGGCGCCTGGTGGTGTGCGAGTTCAGCACCCCGGTGATCCCCGGGTACGCCTTCGCGTTCCGCTGGTACCGCACGCGCGTCCTGCCCGCGATCGCGCGCCTGGTCAGCTCGGATGCCGGATCGTACGAGTACCTCACCGAGTCCATCGGGGAGTGGCCGGGCCAGGAGGGGTTCGCCGCGCAGATCCGCAGCGCGGGCTGGGCCGATGTGCGCTGGCGCAACCTGGCCGGGGGAGCGGTGGCGGTGCACACCGCCGTCAGGCGCGAGCTGACCGGCCAAGGCGGGCCTAATTCGCCGCTGGGAACGGGGTGAGGATAGGGTCGCTTCGGTGCGCGGTCCTGCCGCCCGGCCTTCCCCCGGACTAGGCCGCCGGCAGCCATGTACCCACCCGGAGCCAGGCGGAGGTCGAGTGAGCAGCGTCAGTCAGCATGCGGACGTGATCGTGGTCGGGGCTGGTCCGGGGGGCTCGTCGGCGGCGGCCTATCTGGCCGCCTACGGCCTGGAGGTCGTGCTGCTGGAGAAGTCCGCTTTCCCGCGGGAGAAAGTCTGCGGGGACGGCCTCACCCCGCGCGCCGTGCGCGAGCTCATCAGCCTGGGCGTGCCCACCCCGCAGAGCGAGGGCTGGGTGCGTAACCGGGGGCTGCGCATCGTCGGCGGCGGGCACCTGCTCGAACTGGACTGGCCCGATGTGGCCGGGTTCCCGCCCTACGGGCTGGTGCGCTCGCGGGCCGGATTCGACGACATCCTGGCCCGGCACGCGGTCTCCCGGGGAGCCCGGCTGTTCCAGCGGCACAACGTGACCGGGCCGATCCTGGCCGATGACGGCCGCACCGTGGTCGGGGTGCAGGCCAAGATCATGAGCGAGCAGGACCGGCCCACCGGCGAGACCGTCTCGTTCCATGCGCCGCTGGTCATCGCCGCCGACGGCAACTCCTCCCGGCTGTCGCTGGCGGCCGGGCGCCAGCGGCGTGACGACCGGCCCATGGGGGTCGCGGTGCGCACGTATTACACGAGCCCGCGCACCAGCGACGACTACCTCGAATCGTGGCTGGAGCTGTGGGCCAGGGAAAACCCGGACGACCCGTCCAGCCGCAACATCCTCATGCCCGGGTACGGCTGGGTCTTCCCGGTCGGGGACGGCACGTGCAATCTCGGGCTGGGCATCCTCAACACGTCCTCGGCCTTCGGGCAGATCGACTACAAGGACGTCATGCGCCGCTGGGTGGTGACCATGCCGGCCGAGTGGGGCTTCAGCGACGAGACCATGACCATGCCCATCCGGGGCGCGGCCCTGCCGATGGGCTTCAACCGCGGGCCGCTGTACGCTGACGGCCTGCTGCTCATCGGGGACGCCGGCGGCATGGTCAACCCGTTCAACGGCGAGGGCATCGCGTACGCAATGGAATCCGCCCGGCTGGCCGCTGATGTCATCGCGCGCGCGTTCGCGCGCGAGAGCGCTGCCCAGCGGGAGCGCGTCCTGGCCACCTATCCTGCGGTGATGAAGGACGCGCTCGGCGGATACTTCACGCTCGGGCGCGGCTTCGCTTCCCTTATCGGGCATCCCGAAGTGATGCGCCTGGCGGTGCGGTACGGGCTGCCGCGTACTTCGCTCATGCGCATCCTGCTCAAGGTCATGGCCAACCTGGGCGAGCCGAGAGGCGGCGGGGTGACCGACCGGGCGCTGGCGGCACTGACACGTTTGACGCCTTCGTCGTGAGCCTCACGCGATATACCTAAGATGAAAACGTCGCCGCGGCGCAGCGGGTCCCTCATCCGTGCACCGGGGCGCCCCGGCACCAGGACCCGAAGGCCCGCCCCCGGACCGTCGGCCCGCCAGACCAGCAGCAGTACGAGCAGAGAGGGGATGGCACGCCGATGAACCCTTATGTGCCGATCCTGTTCTTCTTCGCCTTCGGCCTCGCCTTCGCCGTGGTGTCGGTCTTCGGCTTCAAGCTCATCGGGCCCAAGCGGTACAACGCCATCAAGCTGGCTGCCTACGAGTGCGGCATCCAGCCCTCGCCGCAGGCCGAGTCCGGGGGGCGCGTGCCGGTCAAGTTCTACACGACCGCGATGCTGTTCATCATCTTCGATATCGAGGCGCTGTTCCTCTTCCCGTTCGTCGTGGCCTTCGATCAGCTCGGGTTGTTCCCCTTGCTCGCGGTAGCGGTCTTCGTCGCGACCGTCTTCATCACCTACATCTACGACTGGCGCCGCGGCGGACTGGAGTGGGACTGATTATGGGTACTGAGGCAAACCTTCCCTCGGGCGTAGTGATCGGAAAGATCGATCAGATCGCCGGATTCCTGCTCAAGCACTCGCTCTGGCCGGCCACCTTCGGGCTGGCCTGCTGCGCCATCGAGATGATGATGTCCGGGGCGCCCGACTACGACATCGCCCGGTACGGTTCCGAGCGGTTCGGCGCCACCCCGCGGCAGGCCGACGTGATGATCGTGGCCGGGCGGGTGAGCCAGAAGTTCGCCCCCGTCGTGCGCCAGGTCTACGACCAGATGCCCGAGCCCAAGTGGGTCATCTCGATGGGGGCCTGCGCCAGCTCCGGCGGCATGTTCAACAACTACGCCATCGTCCAGGGCGTCGACCACATCGTGCCGGTCGACATCTACCTGCCGGGCTGCCCGCCGCGCCCGCAGATGCTCTTCGACGCCATGCTCAAGCTGCACGAGCAGATCATCCACGAGCCGCACTTCGCCGACCGGGCCAAGGTCGTGCGCGCGGTGGAGCAGGCCGCCCTGTCCTCGGTTCCCACCCATGAGATGAAGGGGCTGCTCGCATGAGTGCGCAGACCAGCGGCAACCTGCCCGCCGAGGAAGGCACCCAGTACGGTCCCGTGCTGCGCGGGGAGCGGCACGGCATGTTCGGCGCCACCCGCGGAGCCGACACCAGTGGTTTCGGCGGGCTGGTCCGCCCCACCCTGTTCCCCGGCTTCTCCCCGCGGCCCTACGGAGGCTGGTTCGACGAGGTGGCCAGCGCCCTGGAGCAGGCCCTGGACGCCTCGCCCGGTCCCGGCTACGCCGAGGCCATCGAGGGCATCATCATCGACCGCGGCGAGATGACCGTGATGATCCGCCGCGAGCACCTGCTGGCCGTGGCCCGGGTGCTGCGCGACGACCCCGCGCTGCGCTTCGAGCTGTGCTCGGGGGTCGCCGGGGTGCACTACCCTGGCGAGGACGGCCGTGAGCTGCC
>CAMCQD010000063.1 GCA_945876925.1 uncultured Dermatophilus sp. | reverse complement strand
CGCCGGCCCGCCGGTCCGCCCCCGCCGCCGAGCCGCTCGTGCGCGCGGCGAGCACCCGCACGGACCGGCCCAGCGGACTGGAAGCCGCCAGCACCGCCACCCGGGCGGCGCGGCGGGCAGCGGCCCGGGCCACGGCCGGATGAGGGCCGTCCTCCAGCGGGTCACCAGCGGCTCGGTCACGGTCGGCGGCCGGGTCACCGGGCAGATCAGCGAACCCGGCCTGGTCGTCCTGGTCGCCGCGCACGCCAGTGACGGTCCCGCGCAGGTCGCCGCGATGGCCCGCAAGATCGCCGGGCTGCGCATCCTCAGGGGCGAGACGTCGGTTTCCGAGGCGGGCGCGCCGGTGCTGTGCGTCAGCCAGTTCACCCTGTACGGCTCCACCCGCAAGGGGCGCCGCCCGAGCTGGCATGAGGCCGCTCCCGCCGACGTGGCCGAGCCGTTGTTCGACGCCCTCGTCGAGGAGCTGCGCTCCCTCGGGATTGCAGTATCCACGGGGGTATTCGGCGCCGAGATGAACGTGCAGATCGCCGGCGACGGGCCGTTCACCCTCATCGTCGACGTGTGACCAGGCGGTTCGCGCAGCGGGCCGCTAGCCTGGACAGCATGCAGCTTCTATACACCGCGCAGAACGTGGCGATGCTGGCGCTGAGCGTCGTGATCTTCGTGGCGGCGCTTTTCTGCTTCATCCACGCCCTCCGCGTGCCGGCCGAGGCGTTCAGCGCGGCCGGCAAGCTCACCAGGACCTGGTGGCTGGTCATCACGGGGCTGTCCGCCCTGGTCGCCTTCATCGGCATCGGCCCGGGCAGGGGATTCGGCATGCTCGGCATCGTCGCGGTGATCGCGGCCGGGGTCTACCTGGCCGATGTGCGCCCGGCGCTCAACTCGATCACCCCGGCCATCCGCAAGCGCCGGGGAGCCAGCGGGCACGGCCCGCACGGGTCCTGGTGATCGCGGGCGGGGTCGCGCTGACGTGCTCACCGGCGCGTGCGGACGCCCGCCGGCCATCACGGCGGCAGCGCCCGGTCAGGTCCGCGGGCGGACCGCTTCCCAGGCCACGGTCAGCTCTCCCTGCCGCCACCGGGACGGGCCGCCGAGCACCGGCCAGCCGCCCTGGCGCAGCCCGGCCGCCGCGGCGATGAACCGCTGCCGCACGCCGAAGGCGGCCAGCCCGGCCGCCCGGGCCCAGGCGTCGTCCCAGGCCGACAGCAGGTCGTGGACGCGCTCACCGGGCACATTGCGGTGGATGAGGGCCTTGGGCAGCCGCTCGGCCACATCCGAGGGGGCCAGGATCGCCCTGAAGGCGACCGCGATGCTCAAGCTGACCGGTCCGCGGGCGTCCAGCGTCACCCAGGTCATCCGCCGCCCCAGCTCATCACAGGTCCCGTCGATGACGATGCCGCCCGGGCGCAGCCGTGCCCGCATCGCCTCCCACGCCGCGGCCACGTGCGACTCGTCGTACTGCCGCAGCACGTTGAACGCGCGGATCACGTCGGCGCCGTCCTCCCCGGCGGGCAGCGGGATCTCGAACCCGCCCCGGGCGAAGCCGATCCTGGTCCGCCCGCAGGCCAGGCCCGCCGGCCAGGCGGGGTGCTGCGGTCCGCGGCGCAGCATCTCCCGGGCGGAACTGACGCGGTCCGGGTCGATCTCCAGGCCCAGCACCCGCAGCCGGGCCCGGGCCAGGGCGGGAGCCCGGGACAGCCGGGCGGCCAGCTCCAGGGTGGTCACCGGGGATGCCCCGTAGCCGAGGTCGACGATCATGGCCCGGCCGGCGCGGCCCAGGCTGGCCCCGTGCTGGGCGATCAGCCAGCGGCCGCACCGGCGTAAGCGATTCGGGTTAGTCGTGCCGCGCGTCACCATGCCGGCCGGTCGGGATGCGCCCACCGGCTCACCCTAGCGGCGGTTCCGCCTGGCGCCCTGCGGTGACATCGGCGGCGCGCGTGGGCCAGGATGTTGCCCACCCGCAGGTGCGCGGGAGGCACCGGAGATAAAGGGTCGGAGGCGAAAGGCTCGTGCAAGACACCGTCACCCGGCCGCGGGTGCCCCGGCAGGACGTGGCCATCAAGCGGATCGCGATGCTATCGCTGCATACCTCGCCGCTGGAGCAGCCGGGTACCGGCGACGCCGGCGGGCTGAACGTCTACGTCGTCGAGGTGGCCCGTAACCTGGCCCGCAAGGGGATCGAGGTGGTCGTGTTCACCCGGGCCACCACTGCGGCGCTGCCCGAATCGGTCGAGCTGGCCCCGGGGGTGATCGTGCGGCATATCGTGGCCGGGCCGTACGAGGGCCTGGATAAGGAGCAGCTCCCGGCTCAGCTGTGCGCCTTCACCGCCGGGATCATGCGCGAGGTGGCCGGGCAGCCGGAGGGGTTCTACGACCTGGTGCACTCGCACTACTGGCTGTCCGGGCAGGTGGGCTGGCTGGTCGCGGAACGCTGGGGCGTGCCGCTGGTGCACACCATGCACACCATGGGCAGGGTGAAGAACCGCTCGCGGGCTCCCGGGGACCGGCCCGAGCCGATGGTGCGCGAGATCGGCGAGGAGCAGGTGGTCATGATCGCCGACCGGCTCATCGCCAGCACCGAGGTGGAGCGGTTCGAGCTCATCGAGCTGTACGGTGCCGACCCGGCGAAGGTCGTCGTGGTCCCGCCCGGGGTCGATCTGGAGCTGTTCAGCCCCGGCGACCAGGCCCGTGCCCGCGCCGCCACCGGGCTGCCGCCGGAGGCGCTGGTCATCCTCTTCGCCGGGCGGATCCAGCCGCTCAAGGCCCCCGACCTGCTGCTGTACTCCGTGGCCGAGCTGGTGCGCCGCCGCCCCGGCCTGCGGCGCCGGTTACGGCTGGTCATGCTCGGCGGCCCCAGCGGCACTGGCCGGGATCGGCCCTCCCTGCTGCTCGACCTGGCCGGGGAGCTGCAGATCGCGGATCTGCTCACCTGGCTGCCGCCGGTGCCGCGATCGCAGCTGGCGCAGTGGTATCGCAGCGCCGATCTGGTCGCCGTGCCCTCGCACAGCGAATCCTTCGGCCTCGTCGCCATCGAGGCGCAGGCCTGCGGCACGCCCGTGGCCGCCGCCGCCGTGGGCGGGCTTCCCACGGCGGTCTCCGGGGGCGTGCTGGTGCCCACTCATGAAGCGGGCGACTGGGCGGACGCGCTGGAGAAGCTGCTGGACGATCCCGCAGCCCGGGCCCGGATGGGCGAGCGGGGCGTGGCTCACGCGGCCACATTCGGGTGGCACGCGACGACAGAGCGGCTGCTCTCGGTCTACCGTGATGCGGTACGTCATCGGCGTGCGGGGAACGGCCGGTAGTCTTGCTGGCCGTCCCGCTCGCATCCGCCAGTGGTGTGGAGGTGCGACATGACCCAGGGCCGTGCGGATTCCGGCGGCGAGGCAACGGCGCTCATCTGCCAGTTCGCCCGCGCGCAGGGACTGGAGGTCGAACGCGGCGGCCGCAAGGGCGAGCTCGTCGTCGTGCTGCCCGGGGACGCCAAGCTACGCACGGTCTGCTCCCTGCTCGTGGGGGAGCACGACGTGACCATCACGGCGTTCGTCATCCGCAATCCCGATGAGAACCACGCCGAGGTGTACACCTACCTGCTGCGGCGCAATCTGCGCATGCCGGGCCTGGCGTACGCCATCGACGCCACCGGCGACGTCTACGTCACCGGGCGGATCCCGCTGCGGGCACTGGACGTCGATCAGCTCGACAGCGTCCTGGGCCTCGTGCTCGAGGCGTCCGACGGGGCGTTCAACGAACTGCTCGCGCTCGGGTTCCTCACCTCGATGCAGCGGGAGTGGGCCTGGCGCACCGCCCGGCGGGAGTCGCTGCGCAGCCTGGAGGCCTTCCGGCATCTGCTCGACGTGCCCGGAGCGGGCCTGCAGGATGATCCGCAGCACTCCGGCCCGGCGGATACCGCCTCCCGCGCCCATGAGGAGTCCGGTTCTCCTAGAGTGGGCCCATGACCTACACCCTTGTGTTGCTCCGCCACGGCGAGAGCGAGTGGAACGCCAAGAACCTCTTCACCGGATGGGTCGATGTCGAGCTGTCCGGCAAGGGCCGCTCTGAGGCGGTCGCCGGTGGCAGGCAGCTCAAGGAAGCGGGTGTACTGCCCGATATCGTGCACACGTCGCTGCTGCGGCGCGCCATCAACACCGCGAACGCTGCCCTGGACGCCGCCGACCGGCACTGGATCCCGGTCAAGCGGCACTGGCGGCTCAACGAGCGGCACTACGGCGACCTGCAGGGTAAGAACAAGAAGCAGACCAAGGAGCAGTACGGCGAAGAGCAGTTCATGCTGTGGCGCCGGTCGTACGACACCCCGCCCCCGCCGATCGCGGACGACAACGAGTTCACCCAGGCCGGTGACCCGCGGTACGCCGATCTCGGCGAGCTGATGCCCGTCACCGAGTGCCTCAAGGACGTCGTGGAGCGGATGGTCCCGTACTGGGAGTCTGACATCATCCCCGACCTCAAGGCCGGCAAGGTCGTGCTCGTGGCTGCGCACGGCAACTCGCTGCGCGCCCTGGTCAAGCACCTGGACGGGATCTCCGACGACGACATCGCCGGGCTGAACATCCCCACCGGCATGCCGCTGGTCTACCGTCTCGACGAGGACTTCACACCGATCGTCCCCGGCGGGGAGTACCTCGACCCGGAGGCGGCCGCTGCGGCCGCTGCGGCCGTCGCCAACCAGGGAAAGTGAGCCTGGCGGCCTGAGCCGGGGCCGCTGAGAAGAGCTTTCAGGCCCGGGGCAGCATCGCTGAGATGCCGCCCCGGGCTTCCTCGTGCCCGTCGTCCTGGGGCAGCCGGCGGTCAGTCGCCGGTGAGGCCGTGCAGCACGAGCTCGCCGGTGACCAGGTACGACACCTGCTCCCCGACCGACACCGCATG
Source organism: uncultured Dermatophilus sp. (assembly GCA_945876925.1). Taxonomy (GTDB): domain Bacteria; phylum Actinomycetota; class Actinomycetes; order Actinomycetales; family Dermatophilaceae; genus Dermatophilus. Next base: position 3,206 of record CAMCQD010000063.1, on the reverse strand, counting down.
GTCGCCGAACCGCTCGTAGTACCGCGACAGCAGTGCCAGATCGACCCCGACCTGGCGGTTGTGCACGAAGTCGTCGCTGGTGATGAGGTCGAAGACCTCCCGGTGCAGTTCGTCCAGACGGTCGTCGTCGACCTCCAGCTCCCGGACCCGCTCCAGGTCCTTGGAGGCCAGGATCGAGCCGACCTGTGCGATCAGTCGGTTGGCGACCTGGCTCATCTCGATGAAGATCGCCCGGGCGACGGGCGGCACCGCTTGCTCGGGGTGCCGCAACCGGGCCACCTTGGCGACGTGCACGGCCAGGTCGCCCATCCGCTCGATGCTCGCCGCCATCCGCAGCGCGGTGACGACGATGCGCAGGTCAGTGGCGACCGGCTGCTGCCGGGCCAGGGTGTCGACCGCCTCCACGTTGATCTTCTTCTCGATGGCGTCGATCCGGGCGTCGGCGGCGATGACGCTCTCGGTGAGGGCGAGGTCGGCGTCCAGCAGCGCCGTGGTGGCGCGGGTCATCGCCGAGGCGGCCAGGCGGGTCATCTCCACCAGGTCGTCGGTGATGGCATCGAGTTCTTCCTGGAAGGCGGCGCGCATGGGGTGGCAGCTCCTCGGGTAGGGTGCCGCGGACGCGGCTGGGCGGGCTTGTCACCCGCACCATAACGCGCCTATCCGCATGTCACCTGGTGGCGCCCTGAATGCCGGTGCCGCAAGGCGGCTTCCCCGGCGGGTCCGCGGCGGGGAAGCCGCCCGCCCGCCCGGGCGCGCCAGCCGGCGTCACGACACTCGCTGGCGGGCTGACCGCTCCCGGGCACGCCGCCTGGCCCGGGAGCCTAGGCTGGCGGTGTGGAGGTGATGATCGCGGCCCTGTGCGTCCTCGCCGGGGGGATCGCCGGCTTCGGCCTGGGACGCGTGCCCGGCCGGAGGGCGGCGCGCCCGGGCGGGCCCGTGCCGGGCGCATCCCCGGACCACCTGGGCGCGCAACCATCCCCGGTGGGGCCGGCCGGGGCGGATGCCGCGCTGGATCCTCCCGTGCCCGGCGCTGGGCCGGCGTTCGCCAGCACGGCCCTGGACGGCCTCATCCGGGCCTGCCGTTCGTGCGTGATGATCGCCGGCCCCGACGGGAACGTCGTGCGCGCCAGCCCCCCCGCGGCGGTGATGGGGCTGCTCCGCGACGACGGCCTGGTCCATGAGCAGCTCCGCCCGATCGTGCGCCAGACCCGCCGCAACGGCATCACTCACGAGATCGAGCTGAGCCTCACCCGGGAGCGGTTCGAGCATGCCCGGATCGCCGCCTCGGTGCGCGCCGCCCCGCTCGGGCGTGGCTACGTCGTGCTGTTCGTGGACGACCGCACCCGCGCCCAGCGGGTCGAGGACGTGCGCCGTGACTTCGTCGCCAATGTCAGCCACGAGCTCAAGACCCCGGTCGGGGGCATCTCCCTGCTGGCCGAGGCTGTGCTGGACGCCAGCGACGACCCGCAGACCGTCAGCCGGTTCGCCGGCCGGATCCTGCTGGAGAGCAACCGGCTGGCCAGCCTCGTGCAGGACATCGTCGACCTGTCCCGCATCCAGGCGAGCGAATCCATCACCGACCCGGCCCGGGTGAGCCTGCCCGCCGTGGTCCGCGAGGCGATCGACTCGGTGGCGACCTTGTCCGAATCGCGCGGCATCACGATCGTCACCGAACTGGACGAGCGGGCCTTCGTGCTCGGCGATGAGCAGATGCTCGTCATCGCCGTGGGCAATCTGCTGAGCAATGCGATCAACTACTCGGCCGATCACACCCGGGTCGCCGTGACCGTGCGCCGCCGCGACGGGGTCGCCGAGGTCGCGGTCGCCGACCAGGGGCAGGGGATGGCCCCGGAAGACCTCGAACGCATCTTCGAGCGTTTCTACCGGGTGGACCGGGCCCGCTCGCGGGCCACCGGCGGCACCGGGCTGGGCCTGGCCATCGTCAAGCACGTGTGCAGCAATCACGGCGGCGAGGTCAAGGTGTGGAGCGTCCTGGGGGAGGGGTCGACGTTCACCATGCGGCTCCCCGTCCCGCCGCCGCTGGAGGAGCGCGCCGGCGGCGCTGGCGGGGTGCCCGCGGGGGAAGCGCCCTGGGAAGGCGGCGAGAATGACCTGGCGGCGGCCGGACGGGACGACGAAGGGAAGGACACCGCATGACTCGCATCCTCTTAGTCGAGGACGAGGAATCGTTCTCGGACCCGCTGTCGTATCTGCTGCGCAAGGAAGGCTACGAGGTCGTCCTGGCCGGGGACGGCCTGGCGGCGCTGGCTCAGTTCGACCGGGCCCGGCCCGATCTGGTGCTGCTTGACCTCATGCTGCCGGGCCTGCCCGGGGTGGACGTGTGCCGCCAGATCCGCGCGAAGTCGCCGGTGCCGATCATCATGCTGACCGCCAAGGACAGCGAGATCGACAAGGTCGTCGGCCTGGAGATCGGGGCCGATGATTACGTCACCAAACCGTATTCGAGCCGTGAGCTGCTGGCCCGGGTCAAGGCGGTGCTGCGGCGTCATCAGGAGCCTGCCGGGCCGGCCGTGAGCACTCTGGCCGCCGGTCCGGTGATCATGGACGTAGAACGGCACGTCGTCGAAATCGGCGGGACCCCGGTGCCGCTGCCGCTCAAGGAATTCGAGCTGCTGGAGATGCTGCTGCGCACTAGCGGGCGGGTGCTGACCCGGATGCAGCTCATCGACCGGGTCTGGGGAAGCGACTACGTCGGGGACACGAAGACCCTGGACGTGCACATCAAGCGGCTCCGGGCGAAGATCGAGCCGGATCCCGGGCGGCCGGTGTTCATCGTCACCGTGCGCGGCCTGGGCTACAAGTTCGAGCCGGGCGGCTGAGGGCGCCTCCCGGCGCGCTGGCCGCGTCGGCCTGCGGGCCCTGAGCGCCGGGAAGCCCGGAGGCCTCAGCTGGCCGGGCCGGCTGAGGGTGCCTGCGTCTGCGTGGCTCCAGGAGACGGGGTGGCCGCTGGCGACGGGGTGATCACCGTCCCGGCGGGCGCGTACCGCTGGTAGTGGCCCGCAGGGGGCAGGACCGGCGCGTTCACCGTGGTCTCGCCCTGCGAGGAGGTGAGGTTGAGCTGCACGTAGGCGCCGGCGGGCTCGCTGACTGCGGGCAGCACCATCCCGGGACGCTCGGGGGCGGCCAGCGCGAGCGAGCCCCTGGCGGGGACGGTGACCGGCAGGACGTTCACCGAGCTGGCGTTC
>CAMCQD010000062.1 GCA_945876925.1 uncultured Dermatophilus sp. | reverse complement strand
CGGTCCGGCGTTACCCGGCGGGGATGGCGTAGGTGGCGGTGACGACCGCGCGCGCCAGGGTGCGCCCCAGGCTGTAGAACGACATCTTGGCGGGCGAGAAGCCCGCCTCGACGCCGGGATCCTCGGTGTCCAGGGCGTGCACCGCGAACATGTACCGGTGCGGCCGGTCACCGGGCGGCGGGGCGGCGCCGCCGAACCAGTCGAAGCCGTAGTCGTTGGTGAGCTGGAAGGCGCCCTCGGGCAGCCCGGCGCCGTCCTCGGTGCCCGCGTTCTCGGCCAGCTCGGTGACTCCGGCGGGGATCCCCGCGACGGCCCAGTGCCAGAACCCGGCCGGGGTGGGCGCGTCCGGGTCGAAGCACGTGACCACGAAGGACCTGGTCCCCTCGGGGGCGCCGGACCAGGACAGGGCAGGGGAGGCATTCTCGTAGGCGAATGCGTGCCGGGCGGGCAGCTCCCCGCCGGGCTCGAAGCCAGGGCTGGTCACCGTGAACGACGGCACCTTCGGTAGCAGCTCGTAGGGATCGGGGGCGATGGGGCGTTCGAGGTTCATACCTTCGCACCCTAGAAGACCCCGGCGGGCTGGCACCCGCAGTCGGCGATGCCCGGTGAGTCTCATTCGCCGGCCGCCCGGCGGCGGTCAGCGCACGAGCAGGTCCAGCAGCCGGGCCGGTTCGGCGCCGATGTCACGGCATATCCCGCCATGTACCGGGCCGGGCTGGAGCACGGTGCTGCGCGGGGCGCTCACCCAGCCGAACCGGGCGATGAGCTTGCCGGGCGAGGGGCGGCCGCTGCCCGGCTCACCCGCGCAGATCGCCTCCAGGGCGGACAGCTGGGCGGCCAGCGCCGCCAGGTCGGCGCCGGGGGCGAAGGCGCGCAGCCGGGGCTCGTCCAGGTGCCAGGCCAGCCGCAGCAACCCGGCTGCCTGCGAATACACCACGACACCGACGTTGACGAACTCCTCGCGGGCGACCCGGGGAACGAAGCGCAGCACGGTGTATTGATACGGCATATACCCGGGCGGGGCGCCGCCCTGCCCGCGCGCGGAGGTGTTGACCAGTGCCGTGCCGCCGGCCGGGAAGGACCTGCTCATCGCGCTGCTCCCGGCAGCCATGCGTCCGGGGAGGCGAGCCGGGCGCTCAGGTGCTCCCGGTAGGCCGCGCGGATCTGGGCGGGATCGTCCAGGCCGGAGGCGGGTTCGAGCCATTCCTGCGGCACCGCGTCGACGATCCCGGCGATGGTGGCCGGATCGAGCCGGGCCGCGAGCTCATCGTGGAGCTCGCGCGGATCACTTGCCAGCTCGGCGAGCACATGCGTGCTGGCATCGAACCTGGCGGCGGCGAACCGGGTCGCGTCCGGTGCCCGGCCGGGCCAGGCGTGATGGAAGTACAGCGCCGCGCCGTGGTCGATGGCGTACACCTGCCCGTGCCAGACCAGCAGGTTCGGATTCGACCACGTGCGATCGACATTCGCGGTATACGCGTCCACCCACAGGAGCCGGGCCGCGCTGACCGGATCGGGGCGGACCGTGCCGTCGTAGGCGTGCGCCCCGGGCAGGAAATCCAGGCCGAGGTTGAGCCCGAGCGAGGCGTCCAGCAGGTCCTGGACCTCCTCGTCCGCCTCGTACCGGGCGATCGCGCCGGGCACGTCGACGATCGCCAGCCCGGGGACGGCGACCCCGGCCCGGGCCGCGATCTGCCCCGCGAGCACCTCGGCCACCAGGGTCTTCAGGCCCTGCCCGGCACCGCGGAACTTGACCACGTACATGCCCTCGTCGCTGGCCTCCATCAGCCCGGGCATGGAGCCGCCCTCGCGCAGCGGGGCGACGAACCTGGTGGCCACGACAGTCGGCAGCATGCGGTGAATCTACCGGCTGGAACCGGCGGGCCTGGTGCCGCGACGCGCGCCGCGGCCGGGGGTGCCCCGATGGTGCCGCCCGGAGGCGTGACAGCGGTACGGTCATCGGCATGGAGCCGGTCTATACCCCCGTCATCGCGTTCGCGCGCGCAGTATTCGCCCTTCAGGGGATCCGGTTCACCGTGACCGGGGCCGAGCACATCCCGCGCTCCGGCGGAGCGGTCATCGTCATGAACCACCTGTCGTACATGGACTTCGCCTACGCCGGCCTGGCCGCGCGGCCCTCCCGGCGGCTCATCCGGTTCATGTGCAAGGACTCGGTCTTCCGGCACCCGGTGGCCGGGCCGCTGATGCGCGGCATGAAGCACATCCCGGTGGATCGCCAGGCCGGGGGAGCCTCGCTGCGGGAGGCGATCAGGGCGCTCAAGGCCGGTGAGCTGGTCGGGGTGTTCCCGGAGGCGACGATCTCGCGCTCGTTTGAGCTCAAGAGCTTCAAGACCGGGGCGGTGCGGATGGCACAGGCTACCCGCACCCCGATCATCCCGCTGGTGCTGTGGGGCTCCCAGCGGGTGTGGACCAAGGGGCATCCCAGGCGCCTGGGGCGCACCAATATCCCCATCTCGCTGGCGGTGGGGGAGCCGCTGGCCGCGGAGCGGGCGCGCCCGGTGGCCGCGATCGAGTCCGAGCTGCGCGCCAGGATGACCGGGCTGCTGCACGCCGCCCAGGCCGCCTATCCGCCGCTGACCGGCGACGACCTGGCGTTCCTGCCGGCCCGGCTGGGCGGGACGGCGCCCACGCTGGCCGAGGCAACCGCCATGGATGAGGCTGATGCCCGGGCCCGGGCGCGGCGGCAGACCGGGGGCGAGTAGCCGCCGGTGAGGACGCGCGGGTACGACGACGGTGAGTGATTGCTCACAGTTGCCCCGGCCTGCGGGGGAGCTGTCAGCGTTTTCCCAGGTAGGCACCATGATGGCTGCTGCCCTGGTGGGCGGGGGTGCTCTCGCAGGGCAATCGTTACCTCCGGGAATGCCCCGAGACGCTGCTGAGGGTAATAGCGTGTCCTGAGCCGCCCGGAGGCGTGACGCAGAGAGGTGTCACGAGACGGGCCCGGCGGCTGAGGAGGACAAGTGGAAGGCAACGCTGCCGCGTCGCACGTCGAATTGACTGCTCCGCTCACAGGAGTCATGGTCCCGATCGAAGTCGTACCCGATCCCGTCTTCGCCAAGAAGATGGTGGGGGAAGGCTTCTCCATCGACCCGCTGAGCAACGAGCTGGTCGCCCCGATCGCCGGTACGGTGGCAGATGTCCAGCCGTCCGGGCACGCGGTCACAGTGCGCAGCCCGGAGGGCCTCGATGTGCTCATGCACATCGGGCTCGATACGGTGCGCATGCAAGGTGAGGGTTTCACCCCGCACGTCAAGGAAGGCGCGCAGGTCAAGGTCGGTGACCCGCTGGTCACCTTCGATCTCGATATGGTCGCCACCAAGGCCAAGAGCCTGCTCACGCAGGTCGTCATCGCCAACTCGGACGCGATTTCCAGCCTCACGCCCGCCACCGGGCTGGTTACCGCCGGCCAGGACACCGCCGCCACCATCGAGCTGGCCGGGCCTTCCGGTGAGGGCACCGGCGCCGTCGGCGGCCGCACGGTCACCTCAGAGGCCCTGCTCATCCCGAACCCCACCGGCCTGCACGCGCGCCCGGCGGCGACGCTGGCCAACCTCGCCAAGGGCTTCAGCTCGGACATCCGGCTGCGGCGCGGGGAGGACTCGGCCAACGTGCGCAGCATGGTCGGCGTCATGGCAATGGCCGTGGCCCGCGGTGAGAAAGTCACCCTGACCGCCACCGGCCCCGACGCCGAGGCCGCCATCGCCGAGCTGTCCGACGCCATCAAGTCCGGTCTGGGCGAGCAGTGCCCGCCGATCACCACCGACGACACCGCGGCCATCCCGGCCGTGGCCGCTCCCGAGCCGGAGCCCGAGCCGGCCGGCCCCCGCTCCGGGGATCCCAACCTGCTACTCGGCGTGTCCGCCTCGCCCGGCCTGGGCGTCGGCACCGTGCTGCAGCTGCGCCACGAGGACATCCACGTCGAGGAATTCGGCGACGACCACCACAAAGAGCGCCGCAAGCTCAACTCGGCCATCGACCGGGCGGTGCTCGACCTGTCCGCGCTGCAGAGCCGGCTGGAGAAGGAATCCGACCCGGGCAAGGCGGCCATCTTCGCCGCGCACGCCGAACTGCTCAGCGACCCCGACCTGCTCGACCTGGCGGTCAGCGCGATCGACAAGGGCAAGAGCGCTGCCTTCGCCTGGCGCGGCGCGTTCAACACCTACGCCGACCAGCTCGCCGGGCTGAGCAACGAGATCCTCGCCGGGCGCGCCAACGACGTGCGCGACGTGGGCCAGCGGGTGCTCGAGGAGCTCACCGGGCAGCGCAGCGAGAAGCCCGAGCTCGCGGACGGCACCATCCTCATCGCCGAGGAGCTCACCCCCTCCGACACCGCCCAGCTCGACCGCTCCAAGGTGGTCGGCTTCGCCACCACCGGCGGTGGCGCGTCCTCGCACGTGGCGATCATCGCCCGCTCCCTGGACATCCCCGCTGTGGCCGGCATCGAGGGCCGGGCCCTGGACATCCCCGACGGCGCCAGGGTGGTGCTGGACGGCTCCAAGGGCTCCCTGCAGATGAACCTGTCGGACGCCGAGATCGACCAGATCCTGGGCCGCCAGGCGCGCATGGCCGAGCGCAAGGCGCGCGAGGAAGAGCACAAGGACGAGCCGGCCATCACCCCGGATGGCCACCAGATCAAGGTCGTCGCGAACATCGGCGGGGTCGAGGACGCCGAGCAGGCCATGACCAAGGGAGCCGAGGGCGTCGGCCTGCTGCGCAGTGAATTCGTCTTCCTGGAGCGCACCAAGGCGCCGACCGAGGACGAGCAGGCGCAGGTCTACGGCGACTGCGCCCGGGCGCTCAAGCCGGGTCAGCCGCTGGTCATCCGCACCCTCGACGTCGGCGGTGACAAGCCGCTGCCGTACCTGCCGATCCCGGCCGAGGAGAACCCGTTCCTGGGCGTGCGCGGCGTGCGCGTCGGCCTGGAGCGGCCCGAGGTGCTGCGGGCGCAGTGCCGGGCGATCATGAAGGCCGCCGGCGCTGGTGCCGAACTCAACGTCATGTTCCCGATGATCGCGACCGTGCAGGACTGGCGCGGCGCCAAGAAGATCTGGGACGAGGAGGCCGAGAAGCTCGGCCTGAGCGTCCGCGTGCCGGTCGGCATCATGATGGAGGTCCCCTCCGTCGCGGTCATGGCCGAGCAGTTCGCCGCCGAAGAGGGCTGTGAGTTCTTCAGCGTGGGCACGAACGACCTCACGTCGTACACGCTGGCGATGGACCGGGGGCACCCCAAGCTCGCCCCGCAGGTCGACCCGTGCAACCCCGCGGTCCTCATGCTTATCGGCGGTGCCGCCAAGGCGCTGCACAAGCACGGTAAGTGGCTCGGCATCTGCGGCGGGGTCGCCTCCGACCCGCAGGCCGTGCCGATCCTCGTCGGTCTCGGCGTGGACGAGCTCAGCTGCTCGATCCCGGCGATCCCGTCGGTGAAGGCGCAGGTGCGCGCCTACACGTTCGACCAATGCCAGGAACTGGCCGCCAAGGCGATCACCTGCTCCACCCCTGAAGAAGTCCGCGCGCTCGTCCCGATGGGCGACGACTGACGCCCGGCGCAGTACCGAAGGACAGAAATGACTGACCAAGCCAAGCAGATCGTCGACGCCGTCGGCGGTCCGGACAACATCGTCAACCTCAGCCACTGCGCCACCCGTCTCAGGTTCACGCTCAAGGACGCCTCCGGCATCAGCACGGAGACCGTCGAGAAGATCCCGGGCGTCATGGGCGCGGTCCCGCAGGGGACCGACCGCTACCAGATCATCATGGGCGGTGCCGTGCAGAGCGCCTATGAGGCGATCAACGCGCTGCCGGAGATGAGCAACCGGGCGGCGCCCTCGGCCGAGGACATCAAGGCCGCCGCCCGCGCGGGCGGACCGCGCGGCAAGTACGACTGGCTGGATAACTTCTTCGAGTTCCTGTCGGACTCGTTCCGGCCGGTGCTGGGCGCCCTGCTCGGCGCCTCGCTGATCATCACGTTCATGGCGCTGATGAGCTCGCTGGACGTCATCGGCAACTGGGCTGACCCGCGTACCTCGCTGCCGCCCAGCTGGGCGTTCGTCAACCTCATGTGGCAGGCGGTCTTCGTCTTCCTGCCGCTGATGGTGGCCTACAACGCGAGCAAGAAGGTCGGCGCGGACCCGTGGGTGGGCTTCGCCATCATGGCCATCGTCATGCTGCCCGGCTTCAGCGGCCTGGCGGACCGGCCCGAGGCCTACACCACGAAGCTGTTCGGCTCCGAGGTGCCCACGATCGACGTCTTCGGCATCCCGCTGCTCATCCGTGACTACGGCTCGCAGGTGTTCCCGCCGCTGCTCATGGCCGCGCTGCTGGGCCCGCTCTACAAGCTGCTGAAGAAGATCATCCCGGACAACCTCCAGCTGATCTTCGTGCCGTTCCTGGCCCTGCTCATCATGGAGCCGCTGACGGCGTTCCTCATCGGCCCGATCGGCATCTTCGCCGGTGCCGGCCTGGGCGGCCTGCTGCAGTCGATCAACAGCTTCTCGCCCCTGCTGTTCGCGATCATCATCCCGCTGGCCTACCCGTTCATGGTGCCGCTGGGCCTGCACTGGCCGATCAACGCGATCATGCTGGCCAACATCGCCTCCATCGGCTCCGACTTCATCCAGGGCCCGATGGGCGCATGGAACTTCGCGGCCTTCGGCGCCACCGCCGGCGTGCTCGTCCTCGCCCTCAAGGACAAGGACGCCGCGATGCGCCAGACCGCGACCGGTGCGCTGGCGGCCGGTCTGCTCGGTGGTATCTCCGAACCGTCCCTGTACGGTATTCACCTGCGGTTCAAGAAGATCTACCCGCGGATGCTGGTCGGCTGCTTCGTCGGCGGCGTGATCATCGGCCTCGGCGGCGGCGTGACCATTAACGCGTTCGTGTTCACCTCGCTGCTGACCATCCCGGCGTTCAACAACATCCCGCTGTACCTCATCGCGGTCACCGCCTCATTCTTCACGGCGATGGCCCTGGTCATCCTGTTCGACTACCGGACCCCGGAGCAGAAGGCCGCTGGTAAGGCCGACCTGCCCGAGCAGGAGCCCGAGCCGGTCATCGTCGTCGTCGGTGACGAGGAGGCCAAGCAGGCCAAGCAGTGGCTGGACGCCGTCGGCGGGCGGGACAACGTCAAGGCCGTCGAGCTCACCGCGGGCACGCGCGTCCGCGTCGAGGTCAAGGATTCCTCGCTGGTCGACACCGCTGCCCTGACCGCGGCCGGCCTGCCCGGCGCGGTGCAGGTGGCCCCGGACGTGTGGCACCTGGTGGCTGGCCCCAGCGCGGACCAGTACGCCGAGGGGATCAGCAAGATCCTCGCCAGCGCACCGGTGAAGACCGGCGCCTGATCATCCGGAACGCCGGCTAGCGGGCCGGCTCCGTGCGGCGGCCCTGGTTCTCACGCGGAACCGGGGCCGCCGCCTTGTTGCGTCCGGGGCCGGGCGCGGCCAGTTCCCCCTGGAAACCGGCCCCGGCCCGGGCCCGGAGGCAACCGGGGCATTCCTGCGGGTGGCTGCCCCCGGGGGCGCCCCTGCGGTCGGCCCGGGCGAACACGGCCGCCCTCTGGATGGCGTACCCGCAGGCGAACAGCACCGACTCGGTGACGATCTTGGCCAGCCCCCAGGCGATCCCGGCACCGGTCATGGCGTTCATGAGCACCACGTTGGCCCCCAGGAGGGCCACCGCCAGGGCGGCGTAGCGGGCCAGCGCGGAGCGCAGCGGGGCGCGCGGGCGGATGTCGCGGAACACCCACCACCGGTTGATCGAGAAGTTCACCGCGGCGCTGACGGCCCGGGCCCCGGCCACCGACAGCATGAGGTTGCCGGTGCTGGCCAGCAGCACCGCCAGCAGCGCGAAGTCGACGATGAAACCGGTGAACGAGGAGGCCGCGAAGGCCAGCATCGGCCCGAGGACCCGTAGCGAGTCGATGACCGGTCGGAAATGGCTCGCGGAGTTCTCCTCCAGGTACACCGTCTCGACGGGCACCTGGGCGATCGTCAGCTGGTCCCGGGCGGCGCGCAGCAGCACCCGCAGCTCGTACTCGTAACGGTCCCCGCCGATCCCTAGCAGCCACGGGATCATCCGGCCCGGGCAA
>CAMCQD010000061.1 GCA_945876925.1 uncultured Dermatophilus sp. | reverse complement strand
TCGTACCTGCTCATGTCGTGCTCCTCTCCGCACAGCCCCAGCGGCCGCCCCGCTGCTGGCGTGAGCCGCCCCCGGCGGGGCGGGGAGGCGCGGGCCGGGGGTCTCAGCGGCGGCTGATCGGTGCCGATGAGCAGTGCGGGTGGCGCTGCCGTGCCCGCCCTGGAGACCGAAGGAGCGCCTGGATGACGGTGCAGTTGTCGGTGGCGATGATCGTCAAGGATGAATCCGCGCACCTGCCCGGCTGCCTGGCCTCGGTGGCGGCGCTGGGCGATCTTATTGGCGAGGTGTGCATCTACGACACCGGCTCGGCCGATGACAGCGTCGCCATCGCGCGCCGCTTCGGCGCCCGCGTCACCGAAGGCTACTGGGACGGCGATTTCGCGCGGGCCCGCAATGAGTCCCTCGCCATGACGAGCGCCCCCTGGGCGGTGATCCTCGACGCCGACGAGGAATTCGCCGCCGACCCGGCAGCTTTGCGGCACCTGCTGCGGACCACCACTGCGGACGTCATCAACGCCCAGGTCATCCACCTGGACGACGCCGGCCTGGAGATCGGGCGGAGCTGGTGCGGCAAGATCGTCCGGCATCCGCAGACCGCCTACCAGGGCCGCGTCCACGAAGTCGCCCAGCGCGTCGACGGCCAGCCCACCGCCACCGTCAGCGCCGCCCCCGGCACGCTCAGCTTCCCCCACCACGGATACCGCAACCGCCAGGTGAGGGCGGGCAAGGCCGCCCGCAACGCGGCCTCCTCCCAGGGGGAGGTGGCCAGCGCCCGCGCCTCGGGCGACCCCGGCCGGCTCGCCCTCGCGCTCTATCACCGCGGCCGCTCCAGCGTGCTGCTCGGGCAGGCTGACGCGGCCCGGGCCGACCTGTCCGAGGCCTATGCGCTGTTCCCGCCCGGCTGCACCGCTAAGGACCGGGCCGCCTCCTCGCTGCTCGGGGTGCTGCTGGACGCAGGCCAGCTCGCCGAGGCGATGGCAGTGGTCCGGGAGCATCAGCGCACCGGCGCCCCGGCGGACGTCATCCGGCTGCTGCTGGCCAGGCTCAGCCTCGCCAGCGGACAGTACGAGGCCGTGCGGACCCTGACCCGGGCAATCTCGCCTTCTGGCGATCCCGAGCGCGACGTCGACCCCCGGATCGTGCTCGAGCTACGGCTGGCCGCAGCGGCGGAGCTGTCCCGGCACGACGAGGCGCTGTCCTGCTGCCTGGCCCTCTACGGCGGGCACGCGGAAAGCGCCCGGCTGCCCGAGATCCTGGAGCGTACCCGCGGCGAATCCGCCGGCACTGTCGCCCGGCTCCTGGACGGCCTGCGGGCGGACGAGGAACTCCTCCGGGACCTGCGCACCCAGGGGGAACGCGGGCAGGACATCATCGCCGCCCTGCAGGCCCTGCGCCGGGCCTGCCCGGGGCAGCCGGGATAGGCCCCGGGGGATAAGGCTCAGCGCGCGGCCCCGCCCGGCCGGGCCGGCGGCACGGTCCCCAGGGAAGCGACCCGGATGGCCCCGGCCGGGGTTGCGCAGGCGTTGCGGTGCCGTCGCTGATCGGCGTAGCCGGTCAGGCCTGGGTTCCGGCGCGCAATCCGGCTTCGAGCTGCGACCATCTCAGTGCCTCCCGGGTGTCCCCGGCGGCGGCGCTCAGCTGGGCCAGATTGTGTGCCGCCAGGTAACTCCCCACTCCCTCGGTGGTGTCGTATCGCCGCTGATCCTCGCCTAGCCGCAGGCACGTCTGCCAGCAGGTGCGGGCCAGGGCGATCCAGTGCCCAGCAGCCTGCGGCCTGCTCACGGCGGCGTCCAGGCACAGGTTCCCGATCGCGGACAGCGCCTCGGCAGCGTCCGTTCCGCTGCGCAGCTCGAGCTGGGCAAGTTCGATCGCCTCGGGCTGGCGGCCCAGTTTGCTCAGGACGTAGAGGCTCCGGGCGATCAGCTCGGGGTGCCAGCGCGTGCCCCGGGCCGCCCCCAGGCGGGCGAGAGCGTACTGTTCCGCCGCGCGATGCCATTCCTGGCGGATCTGATACTCGCGCCCGATCTGGAAACGTAGATAGGCATCGTCTGGCTGCCGGGCGAGCTGGGTCTCCAGAAGGGAAAGGTTGCGGCCTCGCTTACGGAGTACGTGCTCCGGTTCGTAGCCGTCGTGGCCGATGGCGAGGTCAGCCGCGACCTCCCAGCCGGCGTAGCCGGCCGGCATCTCGTGGATAGCCCCCACGTACGTGCATCCCTTCGGCAGCAGGCGGATCTGCACGATGGAGGTGTCGATCTTGTGCCCGTCCGAGCACGTCGGGCTTGTCACGCGCGCGGCACCGGCCATCATGTGGCCGGCGGTGGCTGCCCAATCGCGGATTCCCGATGCCGACACGATCCACTCGTCAGCGTCCAGGATGAGCGAATACTCGGTTCCGGCGGCTGCCAGGGCGGCGTTGCGGGCCACCGCGAAATCGTCGATCCAGGTGAAATGCTCAACCCCATGCGCCGAGGGAGCGGGCCAGCTCCGGGGTCCGGTCTGCCGGCCCGGTGTCTACCAGGACGACCTCATCGACGTAGGGCTGCACGCTCTCGATGCAGCGCACGATGCAGCGTTCCTCGTCGCGCGATAATGGTGGCGGCGATCGAGATCCGCTTCGTGGCGGCCGTGCTCATCGCGTCGGCGGGACGGTGACGGTCCTGGCGGACTGCATCGCCTCCTGGATGAAATCATCCAGTCCGCTCATCATCGACATGTCGCCGCGCCGCTGCTTGGCCCTGTGGGTGTAAGTGACGGAACCGGGGCGGTCGATAACGTGCTGCACCAACGGGAAGTCGTACGTGCCGTGCGTGAGTCCCAGCTTATTCATCATGCCCATCGTGAACACGGTGTCCTGCCCCGCCGGTAGCGGGGGCATGCGCGTGTCCCCGATCGCCTTCCGATGCCAGGCCCTCGACCAGACGTGGTGCCAGTGCGAACCGGTGGGCTGGATGCTGGGCACCGGCATCGGGCCCCACATGAATCCGTAGTGGAGCAGGTGAGGTTCGTCCGTCTCGTCGATCGCGTCCGAGATCCTGCGCAGCGCTGAATCGATGAGCAGGAAATCGTCTGCATCCAGGAATATCCAGTAGTCTCCGCGCGCCCGGTCCATGCCGGCGTTGCGTGCGATCCCCGGTGCCCCTCCGGTGGTGTGCAGCACGTGCGCGCCACGCTGTGCGGCGATGCCGGCCGTCTCGTCGGTGCACTTGTCTGCGACGACGATGAGCTCGTAATCGGTGAAGTCCTGCGCGGTGACCGAGTCTATGGCCCGGCCGATGAATCCGGCGGCATTGTGCGCCGGGATGATGATGGAGAAGCGCATGATGATCCTCAGAGCCGGCGGGCTCGCACGGGCGGGCGCAGGCCGGGTTTTTCCATGATGACGCAACGAAAATTCTTCGATGCGCCGAGCGCGGCCACCGGGACTGGAAGTACGCTGCCAAGCGTGTCAGGAATCCCGAAGCTCCATCCGGCGGACTCGTAGCCGGCCAGCAGGGTCATGAAGCCGGGCCACGCCTTGCCGATGTGCTCGCTCATGCACTCGAAGGCCACCCGGTCGATCGCGCCCTGCGTCAGGAGCCGCCGCATCCCCTCGAAGACCAGCGGTTCGGCTCCCTCGACGTCGATCTTAACCAGGTCGATGGGGGCTTCGTGAGCTAGCAGATCGTCCAGGCGGACGGTTTTCACTAGCAAGGAACGCTGCTTCCCGGCGGGATGGCCGGGGGCGTATTCGATCGATTCCTGAACGATGGAACCGAGGGAGTTCCAGTCGTCCGAGATCTGCATGGCCGTCTCGCCCGGCCGGTCACTCGCGGCGGCTTCGACGACCTGCACCCGGTCCATGATCCAGTTCGTCTCGATGTTCCACCGGAGGAACTCCAGGTTCGACGGGACCGGCTCGATGGCGATGACCCGGCCAGATTCTCCGACGGCTCGGGCAAGGGCGACGGTGAGAATGCCGAGATTCGCGCCCACGTCGACGGCGAAGCCCCCCTCGGGGACCACGGAACGTATGTAGGCGTGGAGTTCGGGCTCGAAATCCCCGGTCTGCATCACGTTCGGGGTGGTAGCGCGGTTGTCCGACGGGAGGTACACGCGGCCGCCCGTGGCCAGCGCGACGAGCACCCGGCCCTCGCCGACGTAGGTACCGTGCCAGTGCGGTCCATCGCAGCTGCCCGGCTGCTGGACCTGGTCATTGTCCGCCTCGGTGAATCTGGTCAGGTCCTCACGCAGGAGGCTGGGTTCCCCTTCGTTGCTGACCCGGTCCAGGGCCGTCGTGAGCTGCCCCAGGCGAGCGACGAAGTCCGCGGTATTGACCAGCAGGGCGGTCCTGCTCCCATCTGGGATGAGGGCGGCGTCATAGGGTTTCGACTTCGCTTCGGTGAAAGACTCCAGGGTGACCGGGCCCGCAACCGGGATCCGGTTGGCCTCGATGATCTTCGTCACCCGAGCGACGTCGTCCTGGCTTGGTGACGCAGGCACGGCCACGACGAGTTCGGCGGTGCTGCGCGGATGCCAGAGCTGCGAGAACGCCCGGATGGCCGCGATGACATGGACCGGGTTCGTCCAATCCGTGGCGACGACCAGGCGGGAAGAAGACACGGATGCGGTGGCTGGCAATTCTGGCCTGCTGGTCGTCGTCACGGGTCTCTCCTCACGGCATGCCTCGCGCTGAGGGAATGCGCTTGACCCCATCGGCAGTTCGTCCCGGAGTTTGAAGGCATTGGCGCGACCGGCCCTGGCCTGCCGCTGCTCAGGCACCAGGGGCAGGCCGGACTCAGCTCGCCTACTGCGGTGAGCAGTCCGGTGACGTCGCTGGATCCGGTGTCTCATCCGCTCGGCGTGCCGGCCGATGGGAGGGCGTGCACGATTCCCCGGGCGCTGCGGACCGCGCCGCCCGGGGCACGCGATGGGATGACAGGCAGGAGTAACCGTGTCCCGATGGGATGAGATGGGCGCCGCGTCGCAGGTTGACCAGATCGCTGCGCTCATCGCGAAGCTGGACTCCGATCTCGCGGCCCAGGCGACGGGGGAATCAGGCGCAGCAGCCCCGCCGGTGTTCCGGTTCGTCGTGGCGACCGACTGGTCGTCGCCGGCGGTGCCGTTTGCCGCCCTGCGCGGTTACTGCACGATGCTGGCACCCGGGGCTCCGGCCGAGCTGGTGTTCGCGGTGCCGCACGACCCCGGCGAGAGCGATCTGGCGGCAGTGCGGGCGCTCTTCGAAGGCATCGATGAGGTCACGGACAGTGCGGACCTCCGGATTGAGTCATTCGGCGAAGCCGCCGGTAAACCCTGCTATGCGGCGATCATCCCGAATGGCGACCACGGAGCAGCGCTCATGGAACTCACGCAGTTCTTCGTGGCGCTGCACCAGATCGCATTACTGGTGAGGGACCCGGGGCGGCTGGCCGCAGAACCTGTTCCCCAGCTTCGTGAGAACTCCGCGCTGAAGCGGAGATTCGCCGGGTACCGCGAGTTCCGGGCCGGCCCCGGGGTACCTGGTTAGCAAGCCGCCGCCCGCGGGGCCGCCGGCCGGCGTTCAGCCGGTTCTGCCGGGGCTGCAAGCACTCGCCCGACCGGGAGGAGCATCGGATGAGGAGCGAGCTGACGGTCGCGATGATCGTCAAAGACGAGGAGCGCGACCTGCCGGGGTGCCTCGATTCCATCCGGGCGCTGGGCGACGTGGTGCATGAGGTGTGCATCTACGACACGGGCTCCTCGGACGCGACCGTTGCGCTGGCGCAGGCCTGGGGTGCCCGGGTTGAGCGCGGATACTGGGACGACGACTTCAGCCGCGCGAGGAACGCCGTCCTCGGCATGGCCTCGACGAGATGGGTGCTGGTGCTCGACGCCGACGACCGCGTCTACGCCAGCGCCGCCGAGCTCCGGAACATCCTGACCGTGGTGAACGGGTACCCCGGCTCGGCCCGGTGGGGGATCGCGGTCGTGGTGGACGATGAACGGCAGGGCGTGATCGTCAGCTCGTCTCCCGGGCCGCGGATCATCCAGCCGCGCACCATGTGCTATCGGAATCGCCTGCACGAGGTCGTCGTGCTCCGGGACGGCGGCGGGCAGATCCGGTGGGCGTCAGCGGCCCGCGAGGCCGTCCGCATCGCTCACATCGGTTACTCGGAAGACCCCGCGGACCGGGCTGCGCGCAACACGCGGCTGAGTGAGCTGGAGGTGGCCGAGGCGCGGCAATCGGGGGACGCCGATCGGCTCGCGGAAGCGCTCACGCACCTAGGCCGCGCCAAGTCGATGAGCGGCGACCTGAATGCGGCCGTGGCTCACTGGCGTGAAGTGCGCACGCTCGCCTCGGCCTCACCCCACCGCACCTTCGCTGGCGAGCGGCTCGCCGAGACCCTCGTCGACGGAGGAGAGCCGGCCGAGGCGCTGCCGGTGCTCGACGAACTCCGGCAGGAGGGTCTCAGCGCTGACCAGGTGAACTGGCTGCGAGCCCGGGCACTGGAGGCCCTGGGACGCACCGCCGAGGCGCTCGAGGCCATTCGTGCCGTGGAGGAGCCGCGGTCCACCTTCTCTGAGCGGAAGTCGCCGGGGGCCATCTTCTTCGCGCGGGCCCGGCTGGCGGCAGCCCTGGGATATCAGGCCGAGGCGATCTCGTCCCTCGTCGCGCTGGTCACCCGGTCCCGCGAATCGTCGGGCGGGCCCCGGGTGCTCCTGGACCTGTGGGGTGACCGGCCGCTGGACGCCCTGGCGCAGGTCCTGCTGGCTGCGGCCGGTGACCAGGCCGGCGTGGTGGCCGGTGAGTTCGAGGCCTGCGGCCGGGACGGCGCGACTGTGGCCCGCACGCTGCGTGCCCAGCTGGCCCAGGGGAAATCGTGACCGGCTGCGGCTCGCTCTCGGTCGCGATGATCGTCAGGAACGAGGAGGCGACCCTGCCCGGCTGCCTCGAGTCGCTCACCTTCCTCGGTGATTCGCTGGCCCAGGTGTGCATCTACGACACCGGCTCCACGGACGCCACCGTGGATATCGCCCGGCAGTGGGGGGCGAAGGTCGAGCGGGGTTTCTGGGACGACGACTTCGCCAGGGCGAGGAACTGCGCGCTGGCTCAGGTACGGACCCGGTGGGCGCTGATCGTCGATGCGGACGATCGCGTGACCGCTCGCCCGGACGACGTGAGGACGGTCCTTCGCACCCTGGAATCCCGTGCCGACGGGGCCGACGTGGCGGGAGTCGTGACCGTCGCCGACTCCCGCGGCGGCGTGATCATCGGGCGCACCCCCAGCGTGCGATTGCTGCAGCCCGGCACAGCCCATTACCGTCGCCGGCTCCACGAGAACGTCTTTCTTCGCAGAACCGGTGCCGAACCCCCGATGGTCGTAGTCCCGGCTGATGCTCTCAGCCTCACGCACGTGGGATACGGCCTGGCCGAGACCCTTCCGGCGCGCGCGGAGCGGAATGCGCGCATCGCCCGCCTCGAGCTTGCCGACGCGCGTCGCAGCGCAGAGCTGCCGCGTGTCGTGGCCGCGCTGGTCAACCGGGGGCGGGGGCGCGCGGAGGCCGGAGATGCCCCGGGTGCTCAGCGGGACTGGGCGGAGGCATTCGCGCTGGAAAGCGGCTCCGCTATGGGACTTCTTGCCGGTGAACTGCTGGCCTTCAGCCTGATAGACAGCGGCGAGCCAGCTCGGGCCCTTGACATTGCCCAGGCCCTGGAACGCGGCGAGCCGGATCCGGGCATGCTCGCCCTCATCCGCGGGAAGGCGCTCGATGCTCTCGGGAAGCATCGCGAAGCGCTGGCGGCGCTGCAGGTTGCCCGGGCGCCCCGGTCGGCCAGCGGTCAGGTAGCCGATCCGGGGGTCGTGCTGAGCCTGCGCGCGCAGGTGGCGCTCAAAGCGGGGGCGGACGCAGAGGCCCTCGCCGCCCTCCTCGGGCTCCTGGAGTTCGCTTCCGCGCCAGAGGTCATCGGCCCTCTCCTGCGCCTGTGGGGAGAACGACCTCTGGAGTCGCTGGGTGAGCTGCTGGTGCGCCTGTATCCGGACCGTGCCGCAGACCTCGCCGGGGACTTCGCCTCCGCCGGCGTGCGGGGCCAGGCCGTGGCGGCGGCCCTGCGGCGCACGGGGAGCTGATCCTCGATTTCGCGCTGCCGCAAGGGAAGCGAAAAACGGATAGGCGCCTGCTCAGGTGAGCTGGGGGCGGGCCGATAAGTGTGGTGTCGGGCCCT
>CAMCQD010000060.1 GCA_945876925.1 uncultured Dermatophilus sp. | reverse complement strand
CGGTCACCGATCCCGGCAGGGTCAGCCTCGCCGGTGCCGCGCGCCGCTGCGGCGCCCGCGCCCGGTGGCACGCCCCGGGCAGCACCGGGGGCCTCCCCGGCATCGCCCGCGGGATTCACGCCCGGCGGCTCACCGGCGCCGCTGCTGCCAGCGGTGGCGGCCGCGGCGGCGCGCACCGCGGCGTCGAGTTCGGCGCGGCGGCCGGCGCGCTGGTAGCGGACCGCGATCTTCGCCGCCCGTTCCAGGGGCGGCAGGCCCGCCGGGATGCCGTCCAGCGGGCTGGCCCGCCCGGGCTTCTCGGCCGCCTTGATGGCGTCCCAGTTCGCCTCGATCTCCCCCGTGCCGCTCACCTGGGCGCCGGCGAACACATGCGGATGGCGGCGGCGCAGCTTGGCCACGATCCGGCCGGCCACCTCGTCCAGGTCGAAGGGCCGCTCATGCTCGGCACCCAGCCGGGCGTGGAAGACCACCTGGAACAGCACGTCACCGAGTTCGTCGACGATGTCGTCCCGGTCGCCCGAGGCGATCGCCTCGGACAGCTCGTAGGACTCCTCGACCGCGAACCTGGCCAGCGACTCGTGAGTCTGGGCGGCATCCCACGGGCACCCGCCCGGGGAGCGCAGCCGGTCGACCACCTCCACCAGGGCCGCCACGCCGCCGGCGGGCTGCGAACCGGGGGTCACTCGCCGCCCTGCGCCGCCGGGGCCTGCTCGATCCAGTTCGGGGAACTGGCCCTGAAGCCCTGCTCGGCGGAGTAGCTGCCGTAGGCCGGCGAGAGGGTGATGTCGGCCCGCTGCATGGCAGCCTCGAACTGGGCGAGCTGGTCACGGGTGAGGTTCCCGCCGACCACCTGGGTCTGCTGGAACTGCACGGTCGGCTGGGACACTCCCGGCAGCTGCTGCTCCAGGCTGGCGCGGACGGCGTCCTCGCCGACCATGCCCCCGGACTGACCGGCCACCTCCAGCAGGACCGGGCGCATCGAGAGCATCGCCACGACCGCGGCGCGCTGGATCTGCGCGGCGCCCCCGGCCCGCTCGAAATCGGCCATGACCTGGTCGATGTCGCTTTCCCGGATGACCTGTCCCTGGCTGACGGCCGCGACCCCGGGGGCGGCCCCGCTGCCGCACCCGGCGAGCAGCGCCGCAGCCAGCACGGCTCCCGCGGCGGCCAGCCCCCGGCGGCCCCGGGGGCGGAGCCCGGACCGGGCCGTGAACCGATGTGCCTGCGAGAAGTTCACGAAGCAACCTCTTCCGCGTAGTGGTGGGGTGATATGACCGGCTCAATCGCCGCGCGGTTACCCCCATCATGCCTCGCGAACCGGGGCCGCAGGTACCGTGCCGCGCTCAGGACACGCGCAGCTGCGGCACCCGGGGTTCCCGGGCCTGCGGGTTCGCCCCGGCTGCTTCCTTGCGGGCGAGCAGCTCGAACAGGTACGCCCCGTAACCGGACTTCTCCAGGGCCTGGGCCCGGGCGCGCAGGTCGTCGTCGGTCAGGAAGCCGCTGCGCCAGGCAGCTTCCTCCGGGCAGCCCACCTTGAGCCCCTGGCGGGTTTCCAGGGTGCGCACGAACATGGTTGCGTCCGACAGCGACTCGAACGTCCCGGTGTCGAGCCAGGCGGTGCCGCGCTCGAGCACGTCGACGGTGAGGGTGCCCCGGCGCAGGTACTCCCGGTTGATGTCGGAGATCTCGTACTCGCCCCGGGCCGAGGGGCGCAGCGCGCGAGCGATGCCGACCACGTCATTGTCGTAGAAATACAGTCCCGGCACGGCCCAATTCGAACGCGGGCGGTCGGGCTTCTCCTCAATGGAGATGGCCAGCCCGGCCTCGTCGAAATCGACCACGCCGTAAGCGCTGGGGTCGGCTACCCAGTAGGCGAAAATCCGGGCTCCGGTCAGCGGCCCGATGCGGGCGAGCTGGGAGCCCAGCCCGGCCCCGTGGAAAATGTTGTCCCCGAGGACGAGGGCGACGGTTTCACCGCCGATGAAACCGGCCCCGATGGTGAATGCCTGCGCGAGCCCTTCCGGCGAAGGCTGCTGCGCATACGAGATGTCAATACCAAACCAGGAGCCGTCGCCGAGCAGCCGCTCGAAACCCTCGGCTTCGTGAGGGGTCGTGATCACCAGCACGTCGCGAATGCCCGCGAGGAGCAGGGTCGATAGCGGATAGTAGACCATGGGCTTGTCGTAGACAGGGACGAGCTGCTTGCTGACGCCGATGGTGATCGGGTGCAAGCGCGATCCGGTACCGCCAGCGAGAATGATCCCACGCATACGCACCATGATGACCAGTCGATAGGTCCCACAAGTGATCTCGTGGGCAGATACACGTGGGCATAACGATCTGCTTACGATGCCCGGCGTGCTCCGATACCTCGTCACCGGAGGAGCCGGATTCATCGGTTCCAACTTCGTCCGGCACCTTCTCGGGCACCCGGGGCGGAACCACCAGGTAACCGTTCTGGATGCTCTCACCTACGCAGGTGACCTGCGCAATCTGGCCGGTCTGCCGGAAACGCGGCTTACTTTCGTGCACGGCGATGTGGCCGACCCGGATGTGGTAACGCCGCTGGTGGCCGGAGCGGACGTGGTCGTCCACTTCGCCGCGGAGTCCCACAACGACAATTCGCTCAATGATCCGGCTCCGTTCATCCGCACCAACCTCACCGGCACGTTTACCCTCATCGAGGCGTGCCGCCGGTACGGCAAGCGCTACCACCACATCTCCACCGACGAGGTGTACGGGGACCTGGAACTGGACGATCCGGCCCGGTTCACTGAATCAACTCCGTATCAGCCCTCCAGCCCGTATTCAGCCACGAAAGCGGGCTCGGATATGCTCGTGCGCGCCTGGGTGCGCTCGTTCGGGCTACGCGCGACCATCAGCAATTGCTCCAACAACTACGGCCCTTACCAGCACATCGAGAAGTTCATCCCGCGGACGATCACCAACGTGATCGACGGAATCCGCCCGCGCCTGTACGGTGCCGGGCGCAACGTGCGCGACTGGATCCACGTGGAGGACCACAGCTCCGCCGTGCTGCGCATCATCGAGGCCGGGCGCATCGGCCAGACCTACCTCATCGGGGCCGACGGGGAGCAGAGCAACGCGCAGGTCGTGGCAGCCATCCTGCGCCTGATGGGCCGTCCCCCCGGCGACTACGAGCAGGTCACCGACCGGGCCGGGCACGACCTGCGCTACGCCATCGACGCCACCCGGCTGCGGACCGAGCTCGGCTGGCGTCCCCGGTACACCGACTTCACCGCCGGGCTAGCCGGCACCATCGCCTGGTACCAGCGCAATGAGGACTGGTGGCGCCCGGCCAAGGCAGCCACCGAAGCCAGGTACGCCCTATCCGGGCAGTGAGCACGCCGGGCCGCCAGCCCCGCAGCGCACGCGCCCCTCCCGGGAACGTCCGCCAGGACTTCCTTTGTGTAAGTACGCCCATAAGGACTCTTCACGTGACAACCACACACCCGCCTCGCCTGGCGGTGCAGCACACCGACATCCCCGGACTGCTGATGATCGGCCTCGTCGTGCGCAAGGACTCCCGGGGCTGGTTCAAGGAGAACTGGCAGCGGGCCGTCTTCACCGCCTCCGGGCTACCCGACTTCGGCCCGGTGCAGCAGAACATCTCGTTCAACGCCGACGCCGGGGTGATCCGCGGCCTGCACGCCGAGCCCTGGGACAAGTACATCTCCATCGCGACCGGACGGGCTTTCGGAGCCTGGGTCGATCTGCGTGCCGGGGAGAGCTTCGGCCGGGTCGTCACCGCCGAGATCGGCCCCGACCGGGCGGTGTTCGTCCCCCGGGGAGTGGCCAATGCGTTCCAGAGCCTCCAGGCCGGCACGGTGTACACCTACCTGGTCAATGACCACTGGAGCGCCCAGGATAAGGACCGGTACACGACCGTCAACGTCGCCGACCCGGCCCTGGGCATCGACTGGCCCATCCCGCTGGAACGGGCCGTGCTCTCCGACGTCGACCGGCAGCACCCGTCCCTGGCTGACATCACCCCCGAGCAGCCGGGCAAGGTGCTGGTCCTGGGTGCCGGCGGGCAGCTGGGCCGTGCCCTGCTCGAACAGCTCCCGGACGCGGTCGGGCTGACCCGCGCCGAAGCCGACCTGGGCGACGCTGCCTCCCTGGACGCGATCGACCTGACCGGCATCAGCGCCATCGTCAACGCCGCCGCGTTCACCGCAGTCGAGGCCGGCCAGGAAGGCCCGGGCCGCTCCGCCGCGTGGCGCATCAACGTCACCGGCGTCAGCCAGCTCGCCCGGATCGCACGCGAGCACCGCCTCAAGCTGGTGCACGTCTCCTCCGACTATGTATTCGACGGCACCCAGGAGGTACACACCGAGGACGAGCCGGTGAGCCCGCTCAACGTCTACGGCCAGACCAAGGCCGCCGGGGAGGCGATCGTCACCGGTTACGAGCGCGGCTACGTGGTGCGCACCAGCTGGGTAGTCGGCGACGGGCGGAACTTCGTGGCCACCATGGCCTCCCTGGCCGATCAGGGCGTCTCACCGCTGGTCGTCAACGACCAGCACGGACGGCTCACCTTCGCCAGCGACCTGGCCGACGGCATCGTTCACCTGCTGACCGGGAACGCCCCGCCGGGGATCTACCACCTCACCAACGCCGGCCCCACCCAGACCTGGGCCGAGATCGCCGGGGACGTGTTCGAGCTGTGCGGCCGGGACCGCGGCGACGTCCGCCCGGTCAGCACCGCAGAGTACGCCAAGGGCAAGGACATGGCCCCGCGGCCGATGCACAGCACGCTCGATCTGTCCAAGATCACCGCCACCGGATACCAGCCGGTGCCCGCCAGCGAACGACTCGCCGCCTACGTCAGGAGCATCCGTACCCAGAGGAAGGCAGAATGACCACCCGCCCGGCTACCCAGGCCACCGGCCCGCTGAACATCGCCCTCATCGGCAGCCGGGGCGCCCCGGCCCGGTACGGCGGCTTCGAGACCGCGGTCGACGAGGTCGGCCAGCGGCTGGCCGCCCGGGGCCATCGGGTCACCGTGTACTGCCGCAACGGCAACAGCGGGCAGGAGAAAGATCCGCGCCGCTACCGGGGCATGCGCCTGGTCCACCTGCCCGCCGTGCGGTACCGCTCCCTGGAGACCCTGAGCCACTCATTCCTGTGCGTGCTGCACGCCCTGCGGGGCGAACGGTTCGATGCGGTGATGATGTGCAACTCGGCCAACGCCCCGGTGCTGCCCCTGCTGCGGGCGCGCCGGATACCGGTGGCCACGCATGTCGACGGGATCGAATGGCGCCGCTCCAAGTGGGGCCGGCGCGGACGCTCCTACTACCGGCTGGCCGAGTCGCTGGCGGTGCGCTGGTCGGACGCGCTGATCGCCGACGCGGTCGGCATCGAGGCGTACTACCTGGACGAATTCGGCGCCCGCACCGACACCATCACCTACGGCTCCCCCGACATCCGCGAGGCCGGCAGCGCCCGGCTGGCCGGCCTCGGCCTGGAACCGGGCAAGTATCACCTCATCGTGGCGCGCCTCGAGCCGGAGAACCACGTCGACCTCATGCTCGAGGGGTACCTGCGCAGCACGGCCCGCTACCCGCTGATCGTGGTCGGCTCGGTGCCGTACGCCAGCAAGCACGCCGCCGACCTGGAAGCGCTGGCCGCGCGCAGCGGCAGCATCCGGATGATCGGCGGCGTGTGGGACCAGGAGCTGCTGGACGAGCTGTACGCCGGGGCGCTGACGTACCTGCACGGGCACTCCGTCGGCGGCACCAACCCTTCCCTGCTGCGGGCCATGGGCGCGGCCACCGCCACCATCGCCTACGACATCGTGTTCAACCGCGAGGTCGCCGGGCCGCAGGCGCGCTACGCGGTCTCCGCCGGGGAGGTCGCGGATGCCCTCGGCGAGGCCGAGGCCGACGAGGCGGCTACCCGGCGGCGGGGGGCCGCGCTGTCCGAGCGGGCACGCCAGCTGTACGACTGGGAAGCCACCGCCGACAAGTACGAGGCCCTGTTCACAGCGCTGGCTGCGGGGCGCAGCCAGCGCGGGCTGTACACCGGGCGGCGGGTCAAGCGCTCCTGGTGGCGGGCCGGATTCACCCCTGTCATCCGGTTCGGCGAGCCCGCGCCCGCGCGGGCGGCCTCCTCCGAGCCCGCCCCGCCACCAGATGAGGCCTTCTGGAGTTCAGGTCTGTTCGCATCCGCGGCGGGATCACCGCGCGCGCAGTAAAACGCCCCCGGGAGGATTACGAGTGGATCTCTGGCAAGCCCTGGCCCGCCTGCGTCACCGCCCCAGGCTGGTGGCCCTGGTCGTCGCGCTATCCGCGGCGCTGGGGGTGCTGGGCTGGACGGCATCAGCACCTACGTACTCGATCTCGATCGCCCACGTGCTGCGGGCCGCGAACACCTCCGGTGATGCTGCCCCGCGGTACTCGGTCGGCAGCTACGAGAGCGGCATGCTCGCCTCGATGATCGCGTCGAACCTCACCACGGTCGGCTCAGGGGTCGAGGGCGTCACCCTCACCGTGAGCAACTCGATCGTCACCCCGCCGACCAACCTGCCGCTGATCACCATCACGGTGACGGCACCGACCCCGGATGCGGCCGTGGCCGCGGTCGATAACACGCTGGCGGTCAACCGGCGGTTCCTGGTCGCGGTGGCCGGGTCGAACACGGGCCTGACGGTCTCGCAGGTCAACCCGACCCATCCGCCGGTGCAATCGGCGCAGCCCCGGATCCGGGCCGCGGGCGCGGGCGTCATCCTCGGCCTGCTCGGCGGGACCCTGCTCATCCTCACGTTCGACACCCTCGCCCGGATGCGAGCCGGACGCGGTGAGGACGATTCCGGGACCTATCCGGCCACCCCGCTCGTGTACGGGGACGGCGCCGATGACCCCGGCCAGGCGGTGGCCGGGCCCGCGGCGGCAGCCTCCCAGCCCGCCAGCCCGCCAGCGGCCTATCCGGCCGTGGCTGAGGAGCCGGCCCGCCAGCCCGCCGCGGAGACCGTCGCCTACCCGGCGGGCGCGCAGGCCCAGCCCTACCAGGCGAGTACGGCGACGGGCTATCCGCCGGCGACGGACCCGTACCAGCCCGCCACCGGCAGGTACCCGGCCACGGCCGATGCGTACCGGCCGGGTGCGTCGTGAGCCCGGCGTGAGCGCGGTGCCGGCCGGCGGGCACCGGCCTGCCCTCCCGTGGTGGTCGGCCAGCTCGGTGTTCCTGCTGGCGCTGCTGCTGCCCGCGGCGCTGCTGCTGCAACGCCAGAACTGGGTGGTGCCCAACACCGGCCTGGGGGTGGGGGCCGGGCTGGTGGTCGCCGCGATCGCGGCCGGGGCCACGCTCGTGCTGCTCGCCGCCGGGCGGCTGCCCGCCCTGCCTCCGGACGGGGCCGTGCCGGTGCTGCTGCTCATCTGGCTCGTCGCGATTTACGCCTCGTACTTCATGTGGGCCCGGGACGGTATCTGGTCGGCCAGGCTGTACGCCGACATCCAGCTCGGGCAGCTGACGATCGAAGCGATCTTCGTCGTCGGCCTGATGTCCGCGCTGGGCGGCGAGCGGCACCTGTGGCTATTCGTCAAAGTGCTCGTGGCCTGCGGCGCGCTGTACGGCGCCCTGCTCGTGGTCACCTCCGCGGCAGGCACCGAGATCGCCCGGGACCTGCGGCTGCCCCTGCTGAAGGACACCGGTGACCTGTCCGGGATCGAGACCACCCGGGCAGGGTTCCTGCGACCGCAGGGCATGGCCGGGCACCCGCTGGAAGCCGGCTCGGTGGCCGCGATCCTCGTCCCGCTCGGCCTGGGGCTGTCCCGGGGCCTGGCGGCACGCCAGCAGCGGTGGCGGCTGTGGGCGTGCGCCACTGCGGTAACGGCGCTCGGGGCGGTCTCGACGATGTCGCGCTCGGCCGCGGTGGCGCTCATCGCGGCGATCGCCTGCATGGCGCTGCGCTGGCCGTTCCCGCTGCTGGTCCGGGCAGCCGGGGCCGCGTCCGGGGTGGCCGTGGCCGCAGTGCTGGCGTTCCCGGACCGGGCAGCGGCCTACCTGGGGCTCTTCCGGCTCAACTCCGCTTCGGACGCATCGCTGTTCAGCCGCCAGCAGGCCCGCCAGCACGTGGCGGACGTGCTGGCCGCCAGGCCCTGGACCGGTGAGGGCATGGGCACCCAGTCAGCGCTCGGGCGGCCGATCCTGGACAACCAGTACCTCGGTTTCATCGTCGAGCAGGGCGTGCCCTCGCTGCTGGCGTTCATCGCGCTGCTGGCGGTGCCGGTCT
>CAMCQD010000059.1 GCA_945876925.1 uncultured Dermatophilus sp. | reverse complement strand
CCCGGCGAGGAGGAGTACCGCAACAAGGGCGTCACCTTCTGCCCGCACTGCGATGGCCCGCTGTTCAAGGGCCGCCGGGTCGCCGTGGTCGGCGGCGGTAACTCGGGCATCGAGGCCGCGATCGACCTGGCCGGGGTGGTCGGGCACGTCACCGTGGTGGAGTTCCTCGACGAGCTCAAGGCCGATGAGGTGCTGCAGCGCAAGCTGCGCAGCCTGCCCAACGCCGATGTCATCACCGGTGCCCGCACCACCGCGGTGATCGGTGACGGCTCCCAGGTCACCGGCCTGGACTACGAGGACCGTGCCTCGGGACAGGCCCGGCACCTCGACCTCGACGGCGTGTTCGTGCAGATCGGGCTGCTGCCCAGCACTGACTGGCTCGGTGACGCGGTGGAGCTGTCCGCCCGGCGCGAGATCGTCGTCGACGAGCGCGGCGCGACCTCCGTGCCCGGGGTGTACGCCGCCGGCGACTGCACCACGAACCCGTACAAGCAGATCGTGATCGCCTTCGGCTCCGGGGCCACTGCGGCCCTGGGTGCCTTCGACCACCTGATCCGCACCAGCGCCCCGTCCTGATCCGCCCGCGCCCCGCGCGGCTCGTTACCTATCCGCTGCCCGCGGATGTCAATCGATTGACCTGAGCCGGGCGATGCGCGTCCGCCGGGCGGGGTGACCCCCGGCGGGCGCCCGGTGCGGCCCGGTTCGCGCCACCCGCGCCGCGGCGTGGCCCAGCCCGTGAGAGAGCCATGAACATCCGTGACCTGGAGTACCTGGTAGCCCTGTCGGAGCACCGGCACTTCGGCCGCGCTGCGGCCGCCTGCTTCGTCAGCCAGCCGACGCTGTCGATGCAGATGAAGAAACTCGAATCCCATCTGGGCGTGCCGCTGATCGAGCGGTCCGCCCGGTCCGTCCTGCTCACTGCGGCCGGGGAGGCCGTCGTTGCGCGGGCGCGCAGCGTGCTCAACGAGGTCCGCGATATCGAGTCCATTGCGCGGCAGGCCCGCAACCCGCGCTCGGGTTCGCTGCGGCTGGGCATGTTCCCCACGCTGGGCCCGTACCTGCTCCCGCACGTGCTCCAGCCCTGGCAGCAGGCGCTGCCTGAGCTGGAGGTGCTGCTCGTCGAGGAGAAGACCGCCGTCCTCATCGAGCGGCTGCACGCCGGGTCGCTGGATGCGATTGCCGTGGCCGTCCCCTCGGCCCTGGACGGGCTGGTCACCGAGCCGCTGTTCACCGAGCCGTTCGATCTGGCCGTGCCTGCCGGGCATCCGCTTGCCGCCGGCTCTGGCCCGGTCAGCCGGGATGTCCTGGGCGAGACGGACGTGCTGCTCTTAGAGGACGGGCACTGCCTGCGCGATCAGGCGCTCGAGGTGTGCCGGTCGGCCGGCAGCCGGGAACGCGACGGCTTCCGGGCGACCAGCCTGGAGACCCTGCGCTACATGGTGGCCGCCGGGGTGGGGACGACCCTGCTGCCGCGGCTGGCGGCTATCCCCCCGGTGGCGCCGCTGCCGGGCCTGGTGATCCGCCCCTTCGGGGCCCCGGCTCCGTCGCGGAGCATCGTGCTGGCCTGGCGGCCGTCGTCCACGCACGCGGCCGTGCTGGCTGAGCTGGCCCAGGTGGTGCGCGACGCGGTGCCTGGCGTGCTGGCTGGTGCTGCTGGGGAGGCGGTGGCCTGGGTATCGTCGGCAGGGTGAGTGATCCCGTCTACCACCGCGGCCCGACCACATTGCGCGGTGAGCACATCCCCGACACGACCACCGATCAGCGCCTGCTCGACAGCCGCGACAGCACCTGGCTGCACACCGACCCCTGGCGGGTGATGCGCATCCAGGCCGAATTCGTCGAGGGCTTCGGCTCCCTGGCCGAACTGGGCCCGGCAGTGAGCGTGTTCGGCTCAGCCCGGCTCGGGGAGGGGACGCAGGCCTACGAGCTGAGCCGGGCGGTGGGGCGCGAACTCGCCCAGGCCGGTTTCGCCGTCATCACCGGCGGTGGCCCGGGAACCATGGAAGGCGCCAACCGCGGCGCCCGCGAAGGAGGCGGCACCTCGGTCGGGCTCGGCATCGAGCTGCCGCACGAGCAGGGCCTCAACCCGTATCTCGACATCGCCGTGAACTTCCGGTACTTCTTCGTCCGCAAGATGATGTTCGTCAAGTACTCCGAGGGCTTCGTCGTCGTCCCCGGCGGGTACGGCACCCTCGACGAGCTGTTCGAGGCGCTGACGCTGGTGCAGACCGGCAAGATCACCCGGTTCCCGATCGTGCTGCTCGGCAGCAGCTACTGGGGCGGGCTGACCAGCTGGCTGCGCACCAGCCTGATCGAGTCGGGCACCATCAGCGCCGACGAATCCGGATTGGTCAGCGTCACAGACGACCCGCGGGAAGCCGCTCGTTGTATCGCCGAAGGCGCCGCCATGCGACGATCGTCCTCGTGACCGTCTTCCTCATCGTCTCGATCATCATGGTGGCCGGCCTGGCCATCGCTGTCATCCTCGGCCGGTTCGGGCACGCCGGCTTGCAGATGGATCCGCCCGTCTCCAGCGCCGGCGGCTGGCTGCCACCCCAGCAGGGCGAGCTGACCTCCGAGGACCTCGACGACGTCCGGTTCGACGTGGTGCTGCGCGGTTACCGGATGGATCAGGTAGACGCCCTGCTGGCGCGGATGCGCGCCGAACTCGACCGGCGCGACGACCAGGCCTTCGAGGCGGCGCTGGCCGAGCGCCCGCGGACCTATCCGTTCCCGGGCGGCGAGGCCGGCGAGGACGTGCGCTGACCGGGCGGGCCTGTGCGCGACACGGCCCGCCCGGGATGAGTGTCGCGCCCGGCCTGGGTAGGGTGATCAGGCAGGACGCGCCGTGCTCATCGCGGGGCGCCGCCGGACGCACGTAGGAGGGAATGTGAGTTCAGTCGCCGAGCGGCCGCCGGTCCGGGAAGAAGCGGCGCCGCGCTGGTACCACAGGCGGCTGGGTTTCTTCGGCGCCGTGCTGGCCATCTACGTCACGGCGCGGCTGTTCTCGGCGATCGTGCTCATCATCGTGGGCATCTACCAGGCCGATGTCGTCTGGTTCGAGAACGAGACCGGCTACCTGCGGATGACGGTGCTGTGGGACGCGTTCTGGTACCGCCAGATCGTCGAGGACGGCTACCCCGCGGTGCTGCCGCGCGATCCGCTCACCGGCGACCTGTGGCAGAACCCGTGGGCGTTCTACCCCATGTTCCCCATGCTGACCCGGTGGCTCATGCAGCTCACCGGGGCCGGGTTCGGCGCCGTCGGCTCGACCCTGTCCCTGCGGGTGGGCGCGGGCGCCTCGGCCATCATCGGCATCTTCCTGCGGTCTAAGACCGGCCCGCGGGTCGCGCTGGCCGGCGTGGCCGTCTGGGCGACGTGCATCACCTCCCCGACCCTGCAAGTGGCCTACACCGAGTCCCTGGGCGTGTTCGTCATCGCCAGCGCGCTGCTCGCCCTGGACCGGCGCCGCTGGGTGCTGACCGGGTTCATCGCCGTGATCAGCGGTCTCACCCGGGCGATGACCCTGCCGCTGGGGCTGGTGGCCCTCATCGCGGTGATCGTGCGCTGGCGCGAGCGGGACGAGCAGCCGATCAGCCGGCGCGAGTACATCAGCATGGGCTGGTCGCTGGCCGGCTGCGGGCTGTCCGGGTGGATCTGGCCGGCGGTCGTCTGGCTCGGCACGGGCGAGTTCCGGGGCTACACCGAGACGATGACCGCCTGGCGGGCCTACGACGACATCCAGCCGTTCCTGCCGTGGTGGTACTGGGCGAACCGGGCATTCGGCACGCCGGCCCTGGCCTGGGTGGGGCTGGCGGTCATCTGGCTGTGCGTGTTCGCCCTGGCCCTGGGACCGTGGGCGCGCGCCCTGGGGGTGACCCTGCGGGCATGGTGCTTCGCCTACCCGCTCTACCTGTGGGCGGTCATGGACCCGACCACGAGTATCTACCGGTACGCCATCCTCATGTTCCCCTGGACGATCCTCATGCTCGGCGCCGGATGGGGTAAGCCGGGGGAGGATCCGCTGGATCCGGCGACCCAGACCGGGACGGTCACCTGGTGGAAGTGGACCATCAAGCGGCCGCGCTTCAACCGGACCACGCTCATCTGGGCCGTCTCAGCATGGGTGATCTTCGGCCTCGTGAGCCAGAGCTGGTGGCTGTGGGAGATCTGGCAGTTCACCCCGCCGGCCGACAACCCGCCGTGATCTGCCCGGCCCGCCGGCCCTCACCTGGACAGGTGATCTGGTCACGGCCTGCGCGGCCAGCTGATCGCGCTGGTGGATTTCTATCGCCGCGAGATTCGGGGATAATGGAGAACAGCACACCCGGGTCACGCCAGATGCACGGTGTGCGGGTGACAGGATGCGGCGCACATGTGCTGGCTGCTCTGCCTTCCGCGCCCTCCGGGCACCTCGCCAGCCCATACGCGAGACCAAGAGAATCAAGAGAAGAGGAACTCATGGCCGCTATGAAGCCCCGCACCGGCGATGGCCCGCTCGAAGTCGCCAAGGAAGGCCGCGGCATCGTGCTGCGCATGCCGATCGAGGGCGGCGGGCGTCTTGTCGTCGAGATGACGCCGGATGAGGCGGCGGCGCTCGGCCAGGTGATCCGGGACTGCCAGGAGGGTCCCTTCAGCTGACCGCCAGGGGCGGGTCACGCCACCGGCCGCTTCCCCGGACCGTGAGATCCGGCCAGCAGCAGGGTGTCGCACCGGCTAGCTCAGCCGGATGCGGCCAGGGGGACATCCCTCGTAAATGTCAATACGCGAACAGATAGCGTGCGAACAGCTCAGCAGGATGCGGGCCCGGCAGGATGCGATGCGGGCCCGCATCCTGCTGAGCTGGCCTTCGTCTGCGCCGGCTCGCGCAGGGCCCGGGGGAGCTGCTTGCGGGGGAGGCCGGCTGCGGCGAGTCTCCTCAGCGCCGGGTAGCGGCCAGCAGGCCCCCGCCCACCGGCAGCAGCGCGACATCGAGGCGGTCGTCGTCGCGCAGTTCCTTGCCCAGATCGCGCAGCAGCGCCGTGGTGGCATCCCGGGCAGCCGGATCGGCGACGCGGTCGTGCCATAGCATGTCGTCAACCACGAGCACCCCGCCCGGGCGCAGCAGGCGCAGCGCCTGGGCGATGTATTCGGGATATTCCAGTTCTTCACCGTCGACGAACACCAGGTCGTAGCCGCGGTCGGCCAGGCGGGGCAGCATATCGAGCGCATCGCCGCAGATAACCCGGGTGCGCTGGGTCGGGATGCCAGCGGCGGAGTAAGCCGCGCGGGCGAACCGGGTGGCCTCGGCTTCGATATCAATGGTGGTCAGCACGCTATCGCCGGGCATCCCCTGGAGCAGGTACAGCCCCGAGACCCCTGCGCCGGTTCCGATTTCTACTGCGGTCTTGGCGTGGGCAGCGGCGGCGAGGAGTCGCAGGGTGGCGCCCACCCCGGGAGTAACCGGCGTGATGCCCAGTTCATGTGCGCGCCGGCGTGCGGCTTCGATGAGGGGGACTTCGTGGGTGAACTCTTCCGTGTAGACCCAGCTAGCCGGCTTTTGCGCGCTCATAACTGAAACTCTATCCGCGTCACCGGGTCCCGGAGCCGCACCGGGCGTTGCGTCGGGCCTTAGCCGGCAATAGCCGTTCCGGCGAGGGCGGCCAGCGCGGGTCGCGCCGGGACGCGAATGGCAGCTCCGGTCCGGGCAGTGGTGACGATCCTTAGCCTGATCGACACCTGATCGACACCACCCACCCAGCCCGCGCCCAGGCTCCTCGGCCATGCTGAGGCGGACGTAAAGATACCGCGCAGGTGCCCGCGAGCCGGTCACGACCGATTCGGCCTGGGCATGCCCGGTGATTCCAGCCGACGATCAGACAGGACGTGAGACTCAGTGACGACCACCGCGCAGGCACACGGGGAGGCGCCGACCGCTCCCGGGACGCCCGGAGCCCGGCCGTCCTGGGAAGAAGTGGTCGAGCAGCACTCCGCCCGCGTGTACCGGCTGGCTTACCGGCTCACCGGTAACCGCCATGATGCCGAGGACCTCACCCAGGACGTGTTCATCCGCGTCTTCCGGTACCTCGACACCTACCAGCCGGGCACCTTCGAGGGGTGGCTGCACCGCATCACCACCAACCTCTTCCTCGACCGGATGCGCCGCAAGCAGCGGATCCGGTTCGACGCCCTCTCCGATGAGTCCGCCGCGAGGCTGACCGGGCGCTCGGCCGGGCCGGAGCAGGCCTGGGACGAAACCCACTTCGACGACGACGTGCAGCGGGCCCTGGATTCGCTCGCGCCGGACTTCCGGGCCGCAGTCGTGCTGTGCGACATCGAGGGGCTCAGTTACGAGGAGATCTCCGATGTGCTCGGCGTCAAGCTCGGCACGGTGCGCTCGCGGATTCACCGGGGCCGGGGGCAGCTGCGCGAGCGGCTGGCTCATCGTGCCCCGGCCACGGCCCGCTCGCAGGCGACCCGGCTGCCGATCGGCAGGCCGAGCCCGGCCGGGGCCCTCTGAAACCGCGCCGGGAAAGCTGGCCGCGGGCATCGCCTGCACGGCGCCGGGCCCGGAGGATGCGTGGTCGCCCGGCGGTGCGAGACACTAGTAGCAGGCTCGCGCCTGCGGCCTGTCCACCACTGCCAGGGCCGCACGGCGCGCCCGGATCCGCGAAGGAGGCGGGGCACCATCAACGGCTGGGAACTTGTCATCATCGTCGTGCTGGCGATGCTGCTCATCGGTCCGGAGCGGCTACCCGAATATGCCGCGAAGCTGCGCTCTTTCGTGCGCCAGACCAAGCAGTTCGCCGACGGCGCGCGCGTCCAGCTGCGCGAGCAGCTCGGCCCGGAGTTCGACGACATCGACTGGAAGGCCTACGATCCGCGCCAGTACGATCCGCGCCGGATCGTGCGCGAGGCGCTCAGCGACCTCGATAACCCCCAGGACGGGACCGCCACCGCGGCCGCCGCAGGCGCGACCGCCACCGCGGCTGCTGAGGGCGGGGCGGCCGCTGCCGCCGCGCGCCCCGCGCAGGCCGCGTTCAACCCGGATCGCCCGGTTCCGTACGACACCGACGCCACCTGATCACCGGCGTCGCCTCATTGCCCGGGCACCGCATCAGCGGGGCCACCTCATCGCCGGGTTTTCCCCCGCTTCTGGCCGGGGCGCGGCTGCTGCGCGCCTCCGGCCAGTTGCCGTTTCCGGCTGCCGCGCGCCCCGCTCCGGGCGTGAGGAGCGGGTGCGACGCGCCGGTACCAGCCGTTCTCGGGCGAGCCTGAGCGGTGAGCGGGAAAGGCGATCCGCAGGCGGGCGGATGTCCTTAAGCCGCCCCCGCCTCCGCGCCCATTCCCGTCCCTGCGCCTGCCGGATCGCGGCGGTGCGGCTAGCGGCGCGGCAGGGCCGCTTCGAGCGCGGACTCCAGCTTGCCCAGTTCCTCAGGCGATAAGTGCGCGAGCGGCTCATTGGCGGCGAATGCGGCGAGCAGCTCAGAGCGCACCTGCTGCCCCTGCCCGGTGAGCACGAGCAGCTTGGCGCGGCGATCGGTCGGGTGCGAGCGGCGGGAGAGCAGCCCGCGTTCCTCGAGCTTATCGATGACGAAAGTCACGTTCGACGGCTCGCAGCGCAGCCGGGTGGCGACTTCCCGCTGGGTCAGCTCGGTGTCCAGTTCACGCAGCGTGGCCGCCTGGGTCGGGGTGAGGTCGAAAGGGCTGACCACCTGGCGGATGTGCTCTTCGAAGGAGCGGCACAGCGCACTGGCCAGTTCGCGTACTCGCCGGGTGCGGTCCCCGGCCTGGGTTGCTGTCGGCATCGCACCAGACTATGCGCGGAACGCATACGTTGCAATCCGCAACCTTTCTATGTCACATACTGAAGGCATGTGTTATACAGCAACAGATAGTTGCAGTTGACATTACTAAGACTCGTACTACATGCTCCTGCTTAGCCGAATCAAGGAGTGGGAAGTGACAGCAGCACAGACCGGCGCGTCCACGCAGGCGCGCCAACCTAAGCCCTATGCGCAGCTGGCGGTCCTGGCGATCGGTTTCGTCATGGCCACGCTGGATGCCACCGTGGTGAACGTTGCGAGTTCAACAATTGGCGCCGAGCTACGGATGCCGCTATCCGCGGTGGCCTGGGTGGTCGACGGCTATGTGCTGACTTTCGCCGCGCTGCTGCTGCTGGCCGGGGCGCTGGCGGGTGCCTACGGGGCGCGCAGGCTGTACATCGCCGGACTGGTCGTGTTCGTGGCGGCATCTGCCGTGTGCGCCGCAGCGCCGACCGCGGCCGTGCTCGTGGGCGCGCGGCTGGTGCAGGGACTGGGAGCCGCGCTGTTCATGCCGAGCACACTGGGCCTGCTGGCCCTCGTCTTCCC
>CAMCQD010000058.1 GCA_945876925.1 uncultured Dermatophilus sp. | reverse complement strand
ACCAGCATCGCCATGTCGATGGTGCTGCCGATGACGCCTCATCCGGGCGCGGCCGGTTCCGGCGAGCCGGGCTGGGTGCCGCTGGCGACCGGGCTGGGAGTGCGCGACGCCCTGGCCGGGCTGCTCGCCGTGGCCGGCTGCCCGGGGGTGCAGGTGGTGCTCAAGTGGCCCAACGACGTGCTCATCACCGGGGCACCCCTCACCAGCGCCCCGGCCGGCTCTCCGCCGGGTGCCCCGGCCAAGGTGTCCGGCATCCTGTGCCAGCACGCGTCCGGTGAGCCGCTGGTCGTGGCCGGGGCAGGCGTGAACGTCACCGTGCCGCTGACCGCCCTGCCCGCGCCGGAGGGGACGGCGCTGGCGGCCACCTCGCTGCATCTGTGCACGGGTGATCCCGGCGCGATCACGCGCGAGGACGTCGCCGAGGCGATCGCCGCGCAGGTCGCCGCGCGCCATGCCGCGTGGCGCGCCGGAGGGGAGGCCCTGCGGCGCCTGAAGGCGGACTACCGGGCTGCCTGCGTCACCCCGGGGGCGCTCATCGACGTCCACTTGCCCGGCGACCGGGTGCGCCGGGCCCGGGCAACCGGGATCACCGACGGGGGGCAGCTGGCCATCGTTGACGAGAACGGCACGGACGACGAGATTCTTGCCGGTGACGTGGTTCACATCCGCGCCCGGGAAGGGGCATGATTGCGGATATGACGCTCGCCGAGGGCTATGAGTCGGGTCCTCGTGCCGCTGCTGCCGACCGGGCCTGGCCCGACCTGCGCGGCATCTTCGCCGTGCCCACGCGCTCCGGGGACGAGGAGTGGGTGCTGCCGGTGACCAGGCCGGGCAGCGCCCACATCCACGACGATGGCTGCCCTGGCCGGGTCCCGGCCGGTAACTCACTGCGCGCGGCCATCATCTCCCGGCTGCTGGGCCGCGAGCACCGGGTGCGGCGCCGTGAGGTCGCCCGCCAGGCCCGGCTGCCGTTCCTCACCGCCCGGCGGATCTGGCATTCCCTGGGATTCCCGGGACTGGGCAGCGACGACATGGCCTTCACCGATGCCGACCTGGACGTGGTCGGCGCGCTCAGCGCCCTGCGCGGCAACCCGGTGATCGACGACGAGCTCCTGCTGGAACTGGCCCGCTCCCTGGCACGCTCCACCGACCGGCTAGCCGAATGGCAGACCAACCTGGTGATGGAGAGCGTCGCCAGCCGCCGCATCGGCGAGGCAGCCGACTCCTGGTCGGCCAGCCTGTCCGACGCCGAACGGCACGAGGTCGTCGATATCCTCCTCGCCATCGCCGACCAGCTCGAGCCGATGCTGGTGTACGCCTGGCGGCGGCACCTCACCGCCTCACTGGGCCAGCTCGTCAACGAGGACGACGGCACCTCACCGGAACCGCACACCGACCGCTCCGTCGGGTTCGCCGACCTGGTCGGCTTCACCAGCGTGGTCTCGCGGCTCTCGGAGCGGGAGGTGTCCACCCTCGTGGGTGACTTCGAAGCGCTCGCGGCCGACGTGGTGACCGCGCACGGCGGCCGGATCGTCAAGACACTCGGCGATGAGGTGCTCTTCGTCTGCGCCCGGGCGGCGTCGGCGGCAGCGATCGGGCTGGACCTCATCGACGCGCTGCGCAGCCTGCCGGGGCTGCCGTCGCTGCGGGTCGGCCTGGCAACCGGGGCGGTCGTGGCCTACTCGGGGGATGTGTTCGGCACCACCGTCAACCGGGCCAGCCGGCTGACCAGCACCGCCCAGCCCGACACCGTCGTCGTCGACAACGCTACCCAGGCGTCCCTGACCAGCGTCTCAGGTTTCGAGATGCGCAGCATGCCGCCGCGGCCACTGCAGGGACTAGGGCTGACGCCGCTGTGGGAACTGCGCCGGACGGGGGGGCCGTCCCGGCGCGGACCGGTCACCGTTTCGGCTGCAGACGACACCCGCGAACCCGCCGAATGTACTGACGGTGCTGACGAAGTCGAGTGAATTCCAGCGGGATTCGTGACTGAATTGCGACACGACCGAGTCAAGTGTCTTGGGCGATCGACGCTGGGTGCCTACCATTTGAGTATGACGAGCGTGCTTCTCGCTGAGGATGACTCGGCCATCAGCGAGCCCTTGGCGCGGGCGCTGCGCCGTGAAGGTTACGAGGTCACCATTTGCGCTGACGGGATGGAGGCATAC
Organism: uncultured Dermatophilus sp.; assembly: GCA_945876925.1. Classification (GTDB taxonomy): domain Bacteria; phylum Actinomycetota; class Actinomycetes; order Actinomycetales; family Dermatophilaceae; genus Dermatophilus. The sequence continues at coordinate 6,297 of CAMCQD010000058.1, read as the reverse complement.
CGGGAGGGCCAGGCCGATCCGGACCTGGTCATTCTCGATATCGGCCTGCCCTCAATGGACGGTCTCGAAGTGTGCTGGCGGCTGCGCGCCGAGGGACGGACCTCGCCCATCCTCATGCTCACCGCCCGGGCCGACGAGGTCGACGCGGTAGTCGGGCTCGACGCGGGCGCCGACGACTACGTGACCAAGCCGTTCCGGCTGGCGGAATTCCTCGCGCGGGTGCGCGCCGTGCTGCGCCGCTCCAACGGCAAGTCCAGCGCGGCCGACGCCGACGGAGTGCGCATCGACGCCCTCGCCCGGCGGGCCTTCCTGGGCGACCAGGAACTGCAGCTGACCGTCAAGGAATTCGACCTGCTGCGGGTGCTCATCCGGGAGCAGGGCAAGGTGGTTTCCCGCGAGCAGCTCATGCGCGAGGTGTGGGACACCCAGTGGTTCGGCTCCACCAAGACGCTCGACATGCACGTCTCCGTGCTCCGCAAGAAGCTCGGCGACGATGTCACGCGGCCACGGTTCATCACCACGGTGCGCGGCGTCGGGTTCCGTTTCGAGCGCCCTGAAGACGCCGCCTGATGAGGACGTGACCGCGCGGTGGCGGGAGGCTGGCTGCCGGGAGAACCAAGCGGGCGCACCAGATCGGTATCGGTGCGGGAGAGCCTGCTGCGCTCGACCACCCTGGCGGTGGTGCTCTCGCTCATCGTCGTCACCGTGCCCACCGTGGCGTTCACGGTCTGGCTGGTGCGCTCATTCCAGTCCGGGCGGGTCATAGCCCAGTTCCCGGGGTCGCTCGGCTGGTCCCTCGTGCTATTCGGGATGGCGCTCATGCTCATGGCCGTGGCCGGGGCATGCGTCTTCGCGGTGGTGCGCTACCAGGCCGGCAAGGTCTCCGAGCCGCTGGTCGTGCTCGCATCGGACGCCAAGCAGCTCGGCGAAGGCGACCCGAGGATCCGGCAGACCGAGAGCGGCATCACCGAAATCGACGCGGTAACCAGCGAACTGGACCGCAGCGCCCGCCGTCTCATCACCACCCTGGCGGCCGAGCGGGACTTCACCGCAGACGCCTCCCACCAGCTGCGCACCCCGCTGACCGCGCTGCTCATGCGGCTGGAGGAGATCTCCGAGACCGATGACCTCTCAATCGCGCACGAAGAAGCCGAGATCGCCATCGAGCAGGTAGAACGCCTCGCCGACACGGTTGACGCGCTGCTGCGCCGGGCCCGGCGCACGGTGGAGACGCCGCGGCCGGTGCGGGTCGACCGGGTCATCGCCGAACTGCAGCGGCTGTGGCAGCCGAAATTCGAGCAGCGGGGCCGGGCGGTGCACGTCACCGGGATCCGCGGGGTGCAGGTGTGGGCGACCTCGGTGGCGCTCACTCAGATCCTCGGGGTGCTCATCGAGAACTCGCTGGCCCACGGCGCCGGCACCACGATCGTGGATGTGCGGCTCTCGGGTCCCTCGGTGATCATCGACGTCACCGACGAGGGCCCGGGCATCGACCCCTCGATCGCGCCGTACGTGTTCGACAAGGAGGTCAGCACCTCCGGCTCGGGGCTGGGGCTGGCGCTGGCCCGCTCACTTGCCGAAGGGTACGGCGGGCGGCTGGAGCTGGCCCGCGGCAAGCCGGTGACCTTCGCGCTGTTCCTCTCGGCAGTGACCCCGGACTGAAGAAGCGGTCCGGCGCGGTCCGGTACGCGGCCGCAGGGCCGGCTCAGGGGCCAGCCGGCGGGGTACCGCCGGCCAGAGGCAGGTTCCCCGTGGCCGGCGGCGTCCCCGGCGTGCGGACCCGGAGGTGGCGGGCTATTCCGGCTCGGTTCCGGGGACCCGCGCGTAGCCGGCGGCCGCGCCAGCCGGCGGGGCGCCGCCGGAGCGGTCCGCGTCACCGACGAAGACGAACGTGCGGTAGCTCCAGAACCGGAACACCGTGCCCAGCACGATCCCGATGTTGCGGGCGACTGACTCCCAGCCCAGGCCATGCAGGCCGAGCACATCGATAGCGAATGCGACGCACGCCATCGTGATGAGCGCCCCGACGACGTTGAACAGCGCGAACAGCACGCCCTCGCGCACGATGCCCGAGCGCGGTCGGTCACGGTAGGTCCAGTGCCGGTTAGCCATCCACGAGACCAGCGTGGCCACGGCGGTGGCCGCGAAGGAGGCGAGCTTGGGGTGCTCGTACAGCGGGCCGTTGGCCGGCCCGAACCATCCGTACCGGAAGAACGCGAACGCGCCGTTGTCGATGAACAAACCGGCGAAGCCGATGATCCCGAACTTGGTAGCCTCACCGAGAATCCGGTCCCACCAGTAGCGGGCCCAGCCGGTGATGCCTATTCGCGTCACGTCGTCGTTCCCCTCACATCCGGGTCATCGTCGCCGGTCAGGGACCGGGATCGGCGGCAATTCAGTTGCCCAGTCTAGGCCGGCGGCCCCGGGGGATAGTCTGCCCTCGTGACCGAGTGGACCCGCGCAGCCGACACCGCTGCCCGTCGCGACGCCGAAAACCCAGGCAGCACCAGCGGACCGCGGGAGGAGCCGGCATGCGCACCGGATTGCGCAGATCACGGCGTGTCCCCGGTGCGCGCGCCAGGCGGTTTCCCCGTGGTGGGGATCATCGGCGGCGGCCAGCTCGCCCGGATGTGCGCCCCCGCCGCGATCAACCTCGGCATCACCCTGAGCGTGCTCGCGGAGAGCCCCGTGTCCTCGGCCGCGCTGGTCGTGCCCTCCGCGCCGGTCGGCAGCGCCGCCGACGCCGGGGCCGTGCGGGCGTTCGCGCGGCACTGTGACGTGGTCACCTTCGACCACGAGCACATCCCCGCGGAGGTGCTGGACGCGCTCGCGGCCGACGGGGTGCCCGTCCATCCGGCGGCCGGGACGCTGCGCTACGCCCAGGACAAGCTGGCCATGCGCGAGCTCATGACCGAGCTGGGCATCCCCTCCCCGGCGTGGGCCCGGGTCCGCACGGCGGGCGAACTGACCCGGTTCGGTGACCGGGCCGGGTGGCCGGTGGTGCTCAAGACCCCCCGGGGCGGGTATGACGGTAAGGGGGTGCTGCTGGTCCAGCGGGATCAGGTCGCCGGTGAGGCGGCCGCGTGGCTCGCGGCGGTGACGGCACCGGCCGGGCCCGGTGAGCCGGAACGCCCGGGAGCACCCGGTGAGCTGCCGCGCGCCCGGTCGTTTCCCGATGGGCTGCTGGCGGAGGAGGCCGTCCCGTTCACCCGGGAGCTGGCGGTCATGGTGGCCCGCAGCCCGAGCGGGCAGGCGGCCGCGTGGCCCGTGGTCGAGACCGTGCAGGAGGGGGGTATCTGCACCGAGGTGCTGGCCCCGGCCCCGGGAGTGGGGGAGGAGGACGCCGCCCGGGTGACGGAAGCGGCCCTGCGGATCGCCGGGCGGATCGGGCTGACCGGCGTGATGGCGGTGGAGCTGTTCGAGATCCGTCGCGGCCAGGGCAGCGGCCCGGCGGCGGATTACCTCGTCAACGAGCTGGCGATGCGCCCGCACAACAGCGGCCACTGGACCATCGACGGAGCCGTCACCAGCCAGTTCGAACAGCATCTGCGGGCCGTGCTGGATCTGCCGCTGGGCGACCCGCGGCCCCGGGCGCGGTGGACCGTGATGGGTAACGTCCTCGGCGGTGAGGTGCCCCGGTTCGGGGAGCTGTACTCCACCTACCGGCATCTGCTGGCGCGTGACCCGGCGCTGAGGATGCACGTGTACGGCAAGGGCGTGCGGCCGGGACGCAAGATCGGGCATGTCAGCGTGTGCGGGGACGACCTGGACAGCCTGCGTGCCCGCGCCGCGCACGCCACCGGGTACCTGCGCGGCACCATCCGGGAGTAAGGGCCGGTCCGGTTTCGCCTGCCCCCGCCGGTCCCGGCCCGGCGGGGGACAGGCGTCCACGGGAAGACGAGGCAGGCAAGGAGCGACGATGAGTGAGCAGATGACCTCAGGTCCGCTGGCGGGGCTGGTGATGGGCAGCGACAGCGACTGGCCCGTGATGGAGGCGGCGGCCAGCGCGCTGGAGGAGTTCGGGATCGCTTATGAGGCTGATGTCGTCTCGGCGCACCGGATGCCGCACGAGATGATCGAGTACGGCCGGGCTGCGGCCGGGCGCGGGCTGCGCGTCATCATCGCCGGGGCCGGCGGGGCGGCTCACCTGCCGGGCATGCTCGCCGCTGTCACTGAACTGCCGGTCATCGGGGTCCCGGTGCCGCTGAAGCACCTTGACGGGATGGACTCGCTGCTGTCGATCGTGCAGATGCCCGCCGGGGTGCCGGTGGCGACCGTGTCGATCGGCGGGGCGCGCAACGCCGGGCTGCTCGCGGCCCGGATCATCGGCTCGGCGGACACCCCGCAGGGGGCGAGCATGCGCGCGGCCATGCGCGGTTTCCAGGAGAGCCTGCGGGAGAGTGCCCGCGCCAAGGGAGCGGCGCTGCGCGCCCGCGCGCGGGACGCGTCTCAGAACAGGGAGTAGGCCTCCCGGGAGAGGGCGAAGCCCTGACCGGTGACGGTGTTGGCGCAGGTGACGCCGCTAGTGCTGACCGCGCAGGCGAGATTGGGCTTCATGATGAGCCGGGTGCCGTAGTTCACCGTGATCGAGGCTCCGAGCACGGTGTCGCGGGCGCAGACGAACCCGGGGGTCCCGGCTGGGCCGACTTCGAGGTCATTGCCCCAGTCGAGCGGGCAATGGGCGGGCCTGGCCGGTGCCTTCCACTCCCGGGCCACGATGGTGCACCGGACGGTGGCATCCGAGTCGGAGCTGTCCGAGGTGCTCATGAGGCACGTGATGTTCTTGCTCGGCGTGCGGAACCAGTAGGTGGACTTCGCGGTGACATCAACCTGGCTGACGGCCCCGGTGGCGTCCAGCCGGGCAGCGGCGCTGCTGGCGGGCTGGGAGGACGCCGGGGTGATGCTGAAGTGGTCTGCGGCCATCCCGGAGGCCGGCCGGGTGAGGGTGCTGGCGGTGGCGGTGGCGCTGTCGCCCAGGGAAGAGGCCGCCTCGCGGGCGGTGCCCGCCACGCGGGAGACAGCTGAGCATCCGGATAGGCCGAGCAGCGCCGTCAGCGTGAGGAAGGTGACGGTGCGACGGGCGCGCAAGCCGCTCATGTGGTCGTGGCCGGCGGACCGCCGATTGCCCGGCGAAAGATCCATGGGCCAGACGCTACTCGCCCTTGTTCACGAACACAGGAACGATATGGGTGCGATTTAGCAACGATCGCCCCGCACTGGGTCGCAGGCGGGGACTGGTACGGGGATCAGCGGCTGCCCGGGGCGATCATCAAGGAGACGAAGGCGAGAGCGGAGGCGCTTACGCCGCCGGAGTCCTCGTGCGCCGGGGGCGGGCCGGCCTCGTGGACCGCGAGCTCGGCTGGGGACAAGCCGACGTTGGCGGCCAGGGTGCCGGCGACGGCCAGGGCCGTCGCGAGCGCGAGGGGTGCGTATCGCTGGAGAACTCGTCGGGGGTGCATCACCGGCTCCCTGTATCCGGGGCGCGGCCTCCGGGCGCCAGCCGCGCGGGTCAGCTCAGGATAAGCGCCCGTCTTGAACGGCAGGTATAGACGAAAGTCGATTTTCGTTCGCCGAGTGGCCAACGGACACCGCGCGAAGGGCGGGTTCCGACGGTTACAGGGGTGTAAAGCCAATCGGGAACGTATGTACATACGTTCCCGATTGATGAGGTGCCCGGGGGCGTGCGGCCGGACCGGCTCAGATGAACGGCCGTCCCAGCGCCCGGTACACCCAGCCCGCCTGCTGCCACGTGGCCGGATCCAGGGCATTACGGCCGTCGATCATGTTGGGCCGCTCGACGATCTCCCTGAGGGCGACCGGGTCGAGCTGGCGGTATTCGGCCCACTCGGTCAGGTGCAGCACGACATGCGCTCCCCGGATGGCCTCGTGTGCGCTGCCGGCGAAGCTGAGCTCCGGGGCGATCCGGCGGGCGTTGTCCATGGCCTTGGGGTCATGGACGGTGACGTGCGCGAAATCCTGCTGGATAGAACGGGCTACGTCGAGCGCGGGGGAGTCGCGCACATCGTCGCTGTTAGGCTTGAAGGCGATGCCGAGCACGGCGACCCGGCGGGTGCGCAGCGTGCCGCCGCACGCCTGCCGGGCCAGGTCGACCATGCGGGCGCGGCGGCGCAGGTTGATCTGGTCGACCTCGCGCAGGAAGGTGAGCGCCTGGTCGGCTCCCAGCTCGCCGGCCCGGGCCATGAAGGCGCGGATGTCCTTGGGCAAGCAGCCGCCGCCGAACCCGACCCCGGCCCGGAGGAACTTCGGCCCGATGCGGTCGTCAAGCCCGATTGCCTC
>CAMCQD010000057.1 GCA_945876925.1 uncultured Dermatophilus sp. | reverse complement strand
CGGGGCGAACCGGTACCCCGCCTTCGTCAGCTGGGAGAGCACCCCGTCGAGCGCGGCGACGGTCTGCGAGCGGTCCCCGCCGCCGTCGTGGATGAGGATGATCCCGCCCGGGGCGGCCGCGCGGACGATATTGCGCCGGATGGCGGCCGTGCCCGGGCGGGTCCAGTCGCGCGAGTCGGCGGTCCAGTCCACCAGGGCCAGCCCGGATTCGCGCGCCACCTGCCGCACCGTCGCGTTGACCCGGCCGCCGGGGGCGCGCATGCATGAAGCGCCCCCGATCGCCGCCGAGGCGCGCGCCAGCTCCTGCCGGATGGCGGCTGCGGTAAGCGTGTCCAGCCACGGATGGGTGTACGTGTGGTTGCCGATCTGGTGCCCCTCGGCGCGGATCCGGGCGAGGATGCCGGGGTGCCGGGCGGCTTCCTCGCCGATGACGAAGAAGGTGGCTTTAGCTCCGTTTTCCTGCAGGATGTCGAGGTGGCCTTCACCCCGTGGCGGGCGAGGATGCCCAGCACTGCCGGGGTCGCCTGGCTGGGGCCGTCGTCGATCGTCAGGTGCAGGACCTTGCCGGGCGGCCTGGCGGGGGAAACGGCCGACGGCGCCGGATCGGCCTCGCTCACCGGTTCCGGGGAGGGGGCCGGGCTAGCGTCCCCGGCTGGCCCGGTCGCCGCCGGGATCCCGGATGAGGCGCCGTTCGCCGGTAGCCAGGAGGGAGCCGCCGGCATGCCTGCCGGCGCGGCAGCTGACCGCTGGTCCGGCGCCAGCACGCCCGAGGACAGCGGCGAGGCAGGCTCGCCTTCCGCCGCGGACGCCACGCGGACGGGCCGGAGAGCGGTGCTGTCGCTCTCGGTCCATCCCCCGCTGACGATCGGCGCCGCTAGCCCGATAGCGAGCAATCCGGCCATTGCCAGGCCGGCGGATCGTGCCGATTTCATCCGGTGACCTCCTCCGGCTCCCCATCGGCAGCCAGGAGGCATGTCCTGAGCGGTTTCCCGCCCCTCGCGCACACGCCCCGGGCACCCGGGCAGACGCTACCCGGCCGGCCGCCCGCGCGATGCGGACAGCCGGCCCGGAAACGGTGCTTATGCGGTTCAGGAAAGGACGTTCACGGGAACCGAGGTGGCGCTGGCCCCGTTCTCGTCCTGCTCGATCCGGTAGACGCGGGACCGTTTGCGCTCGCGGAAGAACGACTGGGGCTCACCGTCGACGAAATGGATGCCGGCCCCGTCGTCGACCCCGAAACCGCCCGGCAGGGCGGAGGTGGCGACCAGCTCACGGTACTTGGTGGCGCGGTCCTTCTCCGAGCTGTAGTGCGGGCAGAAACTACCCGCCAGCATGCCGAGGCCGAACGGCAGCGGGGCGATCCCGTTGCCGTAGCTGTCGGTGGCGCTGCTCTGGAAGAACGCGGCCGCCCCGGCGGCGACACCGCCGATCACCAGGGTCCGGTCCGGCTGGGCGGCGAGGGCCTTGAACTTCTCGCCCACGCCGTGCGCCGCCCACAGCGCCAGCAGGTTGACGGTGTTCCCGCCGCCGACGACGAACACGTCGGCCTCATCCATCCGCCGGATGGCGTCGGCCGCGCCGGACCACAGGGTCAGGATCGAGGTCCGGGCGCCCAGGCGGGTGAAGGCGCTGATGAACTGGGAGACGTACAGGCCGTCGTCGGCTGACGCCGTCGGCACGAAGCAGACCAGCGGGTTGGCCGCGTCGGTGAGCGAGAGCAGGTACCGGTCGACCGCCGTTGCCCGGTGATCGGAGGCCATGGAGAAACCGCCGCCTCCGGTGGCGACGAAGTGCGTGGACATGATGTCGACCGTATCCGTTCCGGGGCCGTTCAGGCCGCGACCCGCTTGTCCTTCTTCTCGCCGGGACGCCGCCCGGTCGCGTCGATGTAGTACCGGGTCCACTTCCGGGCGGTGAGCAGCTTGGCGATGGTGACCCCGGCCCCGGAGGCGATCGCCCAGCTCATTGCCTCAGCCAGGGAGGTGTCCGGATCCTCGGGGTTGTCCGGCGGGGTGTCATCCATGACGAACCGCCAGGTGGCGCTGATGACCTTCTGCGTCGCGGCGGCAGCTCCTACGGCGAGGACCGCGCCGAGTACGTTGAAGATCCTGTCGCTCATGGTTGCCTCCTGGCCGGTGCTGTGCTGGCACTCACATCATCACAAGTTGAATACGCCCCGTGCCACTTCCCGGGTGCGCCCTCCCACGAAGATGTCACCGTTCTCGTCGACCTGCAGGTCGACGTACGAGCGGCGCCCCATCGGGCGTCCCTGGATGATGCGCCGGTGGATGCCGGTCCAGCCGTGGGCTGCCAGCCACGCGCCCAGGTTGGCAGCCCCGCTACCGGTGGCGGCGACCTCGAGTACGCCGCCGCGGGGCCCGTAGAACATCCGCGACAAGATGGTGTCCTCGGAGGAATCCGAGGTGGCCCACACGTACACCTGCGGCTCGGTGTTGAGCAGCATCGCGTACGAGTGCAGCAGGCGCGCGTCCAGGCGGGTCTCGCGCACGTCGTTGACGGTGCGCACCGGCAGGACGATGCCGCCGGCTCCCTCATCGACCGTCATCGGCTCGCCGTTGATGGCCTCCACGGGCAGCCCCACCAGGCTGGCCATGATCTGCGGGGAGGCTTTCAGCGCCCGGGAGTCCTTCGGGCGGCCCTGGTACACCCACTGCTCTCCGTCGTGCCGGATGAGATGGTCACCGTACGTGACCTCGCGCAGCCGCACATCGCCGTCGCCGCCGAGGATGTCGCGGACCACGTGGGCAGTAGCCAGCGAGGCGCTGCCAGCGAACCCGGTCTCCTTCTGCGGTGAGAAGAACCGCACCTGGGCGTCGGGTGCCTCCGTAGTGGGGAAGATGAACACGCTCTCCTGGTTCATCTCCGTGGAGAGCGCTTGCATCTGGTACGTGGACAGATCCGATCCGTCCTCGAAGATGCAGACGGCGTTGCCCGAGAAAGGATCGTCGCCATCGGTGAAAACGTTGACGAGCCGGTACGTGATCTCCATTGCGCCAGCCTAGCGGCCCGGGCCGTCCGGTCAGGCCGAATAGGGCGGGTGCTGCCCGGGACCAGCCGGCGCGCGGGCGGATCCCCGGTATCGCGGGGATGCCCGGCTACCGTGCCGGGGTGAACACCACACCGGTCGTCCCGTCCGGCGGCGAGCGGCTGCCGGCCACCAGCTGGGGGCGGCGCGTCCTGCTTACCGAGACCGTGCTGGTGCTCGGGGCCGGGCTGGGATCCTCCGCGGTCTACGCGGTGCTGAGCATCGCCAGCCGGCTCACCGCCGGGACGGCCCTGAACCAGCAGTCTTCTTCGCTCAACCGCGCGGTGACCCCGGACCGGCCCTGGCTCGACCTGGCCTACCAGCTCGCCGGGATCGCGCTGCCGCTGATCCCCGCACTGCTCGCGATTCACCTGCTGGTGCGCGATGACTTCCGGGCGCGGATCCTCATCGGGGCGGACTGCCGCCGCCCGGGCGCCGACCTGGCCGCCGGGGCGGGACTGGCCGCGATCATCGGCATCCCCGGACTGGGGTTCTACCTGCTGGCCCGCGAGGCCGGGTTCAATACCACGGTCTCCGCCTCCGGACTGGGACAGGTGTGGTGGGCCGTGCCGGTGCTCGTGCTCGCCGCGGTGAGCAACGCCGTGACCGAAGAGGTGACCATGGTCGCCTACCTGTTCACCCGGTGGCGGCAGGCCGGGTACGGGGTGGCCGGGATCGTGCTCGTCTCGGCCGTGCTACGCGGCACGTATCACCTGTACCAGGGCTTCGGCGGGTTCGCCGGGAACATCGCCATGGGCGTGCTGCTGGGAGCGGTGTACGCCCGCACCCGCCGGGTCGCCCCGCTGGTGGTGGCGCACACGCTGATCGACGTCGTCGCCTTCGTCGGCTACGCCTGGCTCGCCGGGCGCGTGGACTGGCTGTGAGCGGCCCGCCCCGGGCCAGCCGGCGCTACCGGGCTGGCATCCGGCGGGCCGGCGTGCAGTAAGGGGTTGTATCGCAGCGAATTCGGGCGGCACTGGCACTCCATCGCGATCCGCAGGCCATCGGCCACGGCGCCCTCGTCGCGCAGCTCGTACAGCCGCGAGACGACCCTGTCCCGGATCGTCCACGGATCGAGGGTGTTCAGGTAGATCTTGGTGCCGCCCTCGAACCCGGCGATCGTGCTGACCCGCCACTTGAGCACGATCCGCCACGGCATGGGCAGGTCCAGGTCCGGCGGCTGGTGGTGCCACTCCTCATTGCACGGCACCAGCGGGCCGGTGGCGGCATGCAGGGCGTGCAGCAGGTCGCTCACGCCCCGGCGTTCCTCCTCGGCGTGCTCCCACGGGCGGGTGCGCTCGCTCTTGCTGAACACCTCGAGGCTGGGGTAGCGGTGCCCGAAGCCGGCGAAGGCGACCGCGTAGTCGTTCTCGGCCACGATGAGGTTCTGCCGGGCCGCGTAGTCGACCGCGAACTCGTTGTACGCGTTGAGGTTCGCGCGCAGGCGCTGAGCCTCCAGCTCGGTCTGGACGCTGTGGCTGTCGATCGCGACGACCTGCTTGTGCAGGTGATCGAACGATGCCCCGGCGGGCTTGAGCCAGTTCTGGAAAGCCGACACGTACCGGGCGTAGCGGATGTTGCCGTACAGGTCGGCCATGGTCTGGCTGGTCAGCTCGCAGAACCGGAAGTGCTCCCCGGGGGTGAGCGTGCCCGAGGAGGCGAGCTGGTCGTCGCGCTCGGCCCCGTCGATGACGTGGCGGCGGGCCACGATGACGTCATGCCCCCCGGCGAAGAAGCCGGTGGCCGCGTCCACGCGCTGCGCGGGGGTGAGCCGCTCGAACTCGGCCGCCGACTTGCCCTGGGCGAGCATGCGCTGGCGTACCACCGCGTCCACGTGGCGCTTACCCGCCCCGGTGGCGATGTACCTGTCACGGTGCTCGATGACGTGCGCGGGCGGCTCATAGCCGTAGTTGCCGTGCCAGTAGTCGTACGAGACGATCTCGAACAGGTTGGGGATGCGGCGGAATTCCGCCACCGTCGACTCGCGTTCGAGGGCGTTGATCCCGGTGAGGGTGATCCACTCGTCCCCGTCCCGCAGCACCCGCGCCTTCTCGGGAGGGGTCTGGGCGTACCGCTCCTCGCAGAAGGCGCACAGGTTGCCCGCCTCGCCCGGGGCCAGCTTGCGGCTGACCGGCGGTTCCTGCACCAGCGGCCGGTGGCCGCGCCCGGGGACGGTCCAGACCTCCGTGCCGGTGAACGGGTTGAGCTGCTTCACCGTGCCGTCGGGCATGCGCATGAGTGGTTCGCGGGAGGGGGCGTTCGGGAAGAGCACGAACCCTAGATTATGCGGCCCGGGTACCACTGGATGAGGGCAGCACGCCGGGTACCGGCCTCATCTGCCCCGTCCGCTGCCCGGTAGTGCGCCGCCACGGCCGCAGCTCCGCCGCCGGGTACTCCGGGACGAGCCGGGATCCGCGCTGCCCGGCCAGGGCCCGGGGCACCCGGCGCGGGCGGTGCGGGTTACAGCCGGATGTCGGCCCGGGCGCGCCCGATCGACTCCAGGTACGCCACCGCGCGGTCCATCGCCTCACCGGAGTAGGGATTGCTGAAGCCCTGCCGGCCGGCGTTGCTCGCCTCGATCCGGGCGGCGGCGTTACGCAGGTACACCGCGGTGACGTCCTGGTGCGGGGCCAGCTCGCCAGTGCGCCGGTCGAGGGCGAGCTGCTGGGCGAACTGGCTGGAGGGGTCACCGGCGGCCGGGTTCTCCCCGGTGGCGGCGCGGAGCAGGTCGGCGTCGCTCACGGTGAGGTACCGGAAGTCGTTGAGCACCGAGTAGCGCGCGGCTGCCTGGCCGTGCTGCGCAGACTGGACCGGCGTCAGGCGGGGAACATCGGACGAACTCGGGATTCGCATGGCTCTCCAGGCGATTCAGGAATCGGCGTCCGCCCGGGGCCGCGGTTGTGACGCGGACGCAGACGAACGGTGTCGCTGCCTTGTATCGACCGGAATAGGCCGTGGTTGAACTCTTTTCACCGCCAGTGCCCGCCCGGGCAGCGGATCCCGGGCCGGGCGGGAAGGGCCGGCCATGCCCGATACCGGCCATGCCCGATACTGGAGAGGACATGTCGGATCCTGCTCCCTCCTCCCCAGCTCCCCGGCCCGGCCCCGCCCCGGGGGACGAGCGCTCCGCCCGCATCCCGTACGAGATCTGGATCCTGGTAGCCGCCGCGTTCTGCGTCGCGATCGGCTACGGGATCGTCGCCCCGGTGCTGCCCCAGTACGCGGCCGGTTTCGGCGTCGGCGTGCAGGCCGCCAGCGCTATCGTCAGCGTGTTCGCCTTCGCCCGGCTCGTCTCCGCGCCCGCCGGGGGAGCCCTGACCGACCGGCTGGGCGAGCGCCGGGTCTACATGACCGGGCTGCTCATCGTGGCGCTCTCCACCGGCGCGGTCGCGTTCGCGGGCTCCTACCCGCAGCTGGTCATCTTCCGCGGGCTGGGCGGCATCGGATCGGCGATGTTCACCGTGTCCTCGGCGGCGCTGCTGGTCCGCCTGGCCCCGCCGTCGATCCGGGGCCGGTGTTCCTCGGCGTACGGCTCGGCGTTCCTCATCGGCAGCATCGGCGGACCGGTGCTGGGCGGGCTCACCGCAGGGCTGGGCTTCCGGGTGCCGTTCCTCATTTACGCGGCGATGCTGCTCGTCGCTACCGCGGTGGTGGCGCTGTTCCTGCGCGGGCAGGACCGCGCGGCCGGCCCGGCAGCCGCCGCACGCGAGGTAGTTACCTTCGCCGAGGCGCTCTCCACCGGTGCTTTCCGTAGCGCCCTCATCAGCGGATTCGCTAATGGCTGGGCCAATTTCGGTATCCGGGTGGCGCTGGTTCCGCTGTTCGCGGCAGCCACGCCGGGCATGGGCGTCGGCTGGGCGGGGGTCGCCCTGACGGTCTTCGCGGCCGGGAACGCGGTGGCGCTCCCGGTGACCGGGCGGGCGGTGGACGCCTTCGGCCGCAAGCCCTTCATCGTGCTCGGCTACCTGGTCAACGGCCTGGGCACGATCGCCCTGGGCTGCTCGCACAGCGTCACCGTGCTGCTGGTCACCTCCGCGATCGCCGGGCTGGGCGCGGGACTGGCCTCCCCGGCGCAGCAGGCCGCGATCGCCGATGTCGTCGGCGCTCAGCGCAATGGCGGCAAGGTGATCGCGGGGTTCCAGATGTGCCAGGACGTCGGCGCGATCACCGGCCCGATGGTCGCCGGGGGCATCGCTGCGGCGGGCGGCTCCCCGGGCGCGTTCGCGCTCCCCGGGACCGTGGTCGTGCTCGGCGCGCTCGCCTGGCTGCCCGCCCGCGAGACCAGGCCCGGCCCGGACGCGCCGTAGCCGGTCGGGCGTCTCATCCGGCTGGCAGCACGACCACGGCGGCCTCGGTTCCCTCCGGGACCGCTACCTGGCCGGCGCTGTCCCGCTGCGGTCCGCGCAGCCGGATGACGGCGGCGTCGTCGGTGACGGTCTCGGGCAGCTGGGTGCCGCCGGGGAGCACCGCCGGGGCACGTCCCGGGCCGGCCGCGACGAGCTGCTGACCGACCGTGCCGAACGCCAGCAGGCCCGTTACTTCCCGGGTGCTCCAGGCGCCCAGGTCGGCTACCGCCCCGGCCCTGGTGTCGATCAGGGTCCGGCCGAGCACTCCCCAGCTCGACCCCGGTACCGCGGACCAGGACCCTTTTGCCGTCCCGGTCTGCCTCGCCGGGCCGCGGAAGCTGACCCGCACCTGCGGTTCGCGATCGTCATGCACCACGACCTGGGCGGGCGCATCCCCGGAGGCCGGGTACAGCAGCACGATCGACCCGCGCAGGTAGCCGGCCACGGCGGGTGCCGCGTCCGCGGCCCGGGCGTCGGCGGACGGGTCCTCCCACCGGGTGGGGCTGCCGGCGGCCTGGCCGGGCCGCAGGTGCCACCAGCCCAGGGGGCTGGCCGCGGTGACGGTGCTGTTCTCGTGGGCGGCCAGCGGATAGGCGCCGGCGGGCACCGGCACCGGGCGCAGCTGCCGCTCCTGGACCACGGCCACCGTGGACGGCCCGATGCCCACCATCGGTGCCGTGCCCAGGTACGTCACCTGGGCGCCGCCGGGCAGGTCGACCGCGGCCACCTGGTCGCCGGATCCGGTCGCGTAGCCCACCAGGCGGTCGCCTACGTGCAGCGCGAGCACGTCCTCACCGCCGATCCGGGTCCGGGCCAGGTGCCCCCGGATGTCCCCCGGTGGCAGTTCAGCCGACCAGGTGCGTTCGCCCGAGGTGGCCCTGGCCAGCACGACCTCGCGCCTGGCGGTGACGAAGGCGATGGCGCCGGCGTCGTCCAGGCCCACGGCAGGTCCCGCTTCAGGGGACAGTTCCTGCGTGGCCCAGGCCACCTGGGCGGCATACCCCGGCGGCGGAGTGACCGAGGCGACCTGCACTGCCGGGGCCGCGGGGGTGCCGGGATGGCGCGTGGTGATCTGGTGCGCCACGGCGGCCACCGCCAGCGTGACCGTGATCGCCGCTGCGGTGATGAGGGCGAGCGGGCGCCGGGCGGCCTCTGCCCGGACGCGGGCGAGCACCTCACCGGGGCCGGCGCGCAG
>CAMCQD010000056.1 GCA_945876925.1 uncultured Dermatophilus sp. | reverse complement strand
AAAGCACGCGAATCCGCACAGCCGGAAGTCATTCCCGCGCCGTTCGTGGCGCGCCCCTTCGCCGGCCTGCCGGGGGAGGCCGACTGGGTCGCGATGCGCGAGATCATCCCCGCCGCGACCGCGCAGGTACGGCTGCGGGACGTCCCGCCCGTCCGGCAGGCGCTAGGCGGCACCAGCGCGGACGGGGCCGCCGTCACGATCGTGACCTTGCTGCCGGGTGCCGTCCCGGCGCTGCGGCGGGAAGACGGCGAACTGCTCGTCGCCCTGCAATCGGGCCCGGCCACCGGGGATCCCAGCCGCGATACCGCCGCGCTCATCCTCGGCATGCTCGCCGCCGCCCCCGGGCAGCTGCTCGCCAGCCCCCGGCCGGCGACTGCCGCCACCCCCAGGCTGCAGGACATCCTCGACCTGGACCACCCGTTCGAGGCCCGGGTGCACGACAGCTTCGCCTTCTGGGTGCCCGGCTCCGGCGACCTGGAACCGGCCGCCGCGGCCCAGCTGGAGCAAGCCAGCCAGGCCATGGTGCCCACCGTCAGGATGACGTCGGTCCCGGCCGGGGCGAGCGCGTTCTGGTGCCGGATCGGCGAGCGCGCCCACGTCCGCCTGCTGCTCTCCGAGGACGAGAACGACGCCACCACCGCCCTGGCCCGGCTGCACGCCGCCGGGCAGGACACCCTGGGCGAGCGGACCCGCCTGCTCGGCGCCTTCCGCGCCAGCGGGCTGCTCATCCCGGTCTGGGATCTCGACCCCGCCGCGGCCGCAGCCGACTACGAGGCTGCCCTGGGTGACTTCAGCGACCGGTTCACGGCCGCGCTGGCCGACCCTGCGGCGCTGGACGCCGACGGCCGCCGTGCGCGGGCCGGGCTGCTGTCCCGCCAGCTCACCCTGCGCTGATCGCCCGGGCAGGGCGGGCCCGGGACCGGGCCGGGCCTGCCCGCCCCTGCCCGACGAAAGAAGCCCCCGCCCATGGAACGCATCGGATACCTCGGCCCCGCAGGAACGTTCAGCGAGCAGGCGTTACGCTCCCGGCCCGAGTCGCGCACTGCGCAGGCGGTGCCGTACCGCGCCGTCGATGTGGCCCTGCAAGCCCTGCGCGACGGGCACATCGACGGTGCCGTGGTACCGATCGAGAACTCCGTCGAAGGCGGGGTGCCAGCCACGCTGGACGCGCTGGTCTCCGGGGCGCCGCTAGTCGTGGTCGGCGAGATGCTGCTACCGGTGAGCTTCGTGCTCGCGGTGCGCCCCGGCGTCAGGCTCAGCCAGGTGGCCTCGATCGGTACCCATCCGCATGCCTGGGCGCAGGTCCGCGGCTGGATCGGGCGGAACCTGCCCGACGCGGGCTTCGTTCCGTCCACCTCCACGGCCGCCTCGGCCGCGGACCTGGCCCGCTCCGGCCCGGCCATCTCCTACGACGCCGCCGTCTGCCTCGACATCGCCGCCCAGGACAACGGGCTGGACGTGCTGGCCCGCGACATCGGCGACAACCCCGGCGCGGTGACCCGGTTCGTGCTCGTGGCCCGGCCGGGGCGGCTGCCCGAGCCGACCGGGCGCGATAAGACCACGCTCACCCTCTACCAGGAACACGACCGCCCCGGTGCCCTGCTGGAGCTGCTGGAGCAGTTCAAGGTGCGCGGCATCAACCTGACCCGGCTGGAATCGCGCCCTACCGGGGAGTCGCTGGGCAGGTACTGCTTCTCGGTCGACTTCGAAGGGCATGTGCTCGAAGAGCGGGTCGGCGAGGCCCTGGCCGGGCTCAAGCGCATCTGCCTGGACGTGCGCTTCCTCGGTTCGTATCCGCGCGCCGACGAAGTGCGCGGCCAGGTGCCGGCGGGGTTCGACGACTACGCCTACCAGTCCGCGGCGGCGTGGCTGGCCTCCATCCGGGGCGGCCGCTCACCGGTCAGGGCCGTGCGCTGAGCCCGGGCCGGCGTTCGCCGGAGGAGCCGCGCCGGTGCGCACCACCAGCGCCCGCGGCAGCACATCCACCTCGGCGGACTGGGTGAGCCCGGCCGTGTCGCCGTCCAGCTGGATCTGCTGCGGCTCGCTCAGCTCCAGGTTCAGCCGGGCGAACCGGAACCGCTCGATGAGCGCGCTGCCGCGCCGGTGCCGGGTGAGTACGTGCGCCGCCACCGACGCCCAGCCCACCGCGGCCCGGGGCGAGAGCACCATCGCGTCCAGCTGCCCGTCGTCAATGGCGGTGGGCATCAGGGTGATCCCGGCTTGCAGCCCGCCCACGTTGGCGAACAGCACGGTCCGCGCCCGGCGCCGCCGCGGCCGCCCGCCGTTGATGGACAGCCGTGCCCCGACCCGCGCCCCGTACAGGTGCCGCAGGCCGGAGAGCACGTACGCGCCGTACCCGATCTGGGCTTTGAGCTTCTCGGGGGCGTCGGCGATCATCGACGCGTCGAACCCCAGCCCGGACATCACGAGGAAGTACTCCCGGATGTGCCCCGTGGCCGGGTCCCGGGCGTTCCCGCCGGCGGGCACATCCCCCTGGGGCAGGTAGCGGACCCGGCCCACGTCGATCACCCGGTCCTGCCCGGTCAGGGCCACCGTGATCGCCGCGGGCAGCGAGGACAGCGGCAGCTCCAGGTTGCGGGCAAGCAGGTTCCCGGTGCCGGCGGGCAGCAGCCCCAGCGGGATTCCCGTCCCGACCAGCTCGGAGGCGACCTTGCGGACGGTGCCGTCCCCGCCCAGGGCGCACACCACCTCGGCCCCTGCTTCTACGGCGGCCCGGGCCTGGCCGGTGCCCGGGTCGGCCACGCTGGTCTCCAGCCACAGCGGCGCGGCCCAGCCGAGCTGGCGGAACTGAGCGCGGATCTGGTCGTGCACGGCGTCCACGTCGGCGAACTTGCTGGGGTTGACGACGACCGCGGCGCGGGGACGGCCCGGTTCATCGGATTCCTCCGGCGCCGGCAGGGCCGCCGCTACCCGCGCCCGCCGGCGCAGCCGCGGTGCCGTGACGGCCGCCGCGAGCACGAGCACCGCGAACAGGGCCAGGCACGCCAGGACGCCGACTTGCCAGTTCTGCATGCGCCCCTCCTTCGTCTCCTGCCCGGCGCCGGGGTCTGCCCCGGCGGATGCCCTGCGACGACGGTAGCGCCGCAGCCGGGTTCAACGCCGCCGTAACACCCGCCGCGCGTGCTGGCCACCTGGGTGCCCGCGATAGGCTGGCCAGGTGATTGACATCAGGTTCCTGCGCGACAACCCCGGCGCCGTGCGGCGCTCGCAGTACGCCCGCGGGGAGGATGAAGGACTGGTCGACACCGCGCTGGCCGCCGATACCGCCCGGCGCGAGGCGCTGGCGGCATACGAATCCGCCCGCGCCGAGCAGAACAAGGTCAGCAAGGGCATCGGCGCGCTCATGGGCGCGCTCGGCCAGGCCAGGAAGACCGGCGACCAGGCCGCGATCGACGCCGCCCAGGCCCGGGCCGACGCGGCCCGCGAGGAGGCTGCGCACCTGGCGGCGCGGGTCAGGCAGCTGCAGGCGGACGCCGACGCGGCCCAGGCGGAACTCGACCGGGTGATGCGCGCCATCCCCAACGTCATCATCGAGGGCGTCCCGGCCGGAGGTGAGGACGACTTCGTCGTGCTGGAGCACCGCGGTCCCGCCCCGCGCGACTTCGCCGCCGAGGGCTTCGAGCCGCGTGATCACCTCGACCTGGGCGAGCGGCTGGGGATCCTCGACATGGACCGCGGCGTCAAGGTCGCCGAGTCGCGGTTCTACTTCCTCGTCGGGCAGGGCGCCCGGCTAGAGCAGGCGATGCTCAGCCTCGCCCTGGACAAGGCCTACCAGGCCGGGTTTATCCAGCTGCAGGTGCCGACCCTGGTCAGCCCGCGCACCATGGGCGGGGCCGGGTTCCTCGACGCCCACGCCGATGAGGTGTACCGGCTCGCCGCGGACGACCTGTACCTGGTCGGCACCGCCGAGGTGCCCCTGGCCGGGTACCACGCCGACGAGATCATCGACCTGTCCGGCGGCCCGCTGCGCTACACCGGACTGTCGACCTGCTACCGGCGCGAGGCGGGCTCCTACGGCAAGGACACCCGCGGCATCATCCGGGTGCACCAGTTCCAGAAGGCCGAGATGTTCGTGTACTGCCGGCCCGAGGACGCCCAGGACGAGCACGAGCGGCTGCTCGCCATGGAGAAGTCCATGCTGGACGCGATGGAGCTGCCCTACCGGGTGATCGATGTCGCCGCCGGGGACCTGGGCGGCCCGGCCGCCCGCAAATTCGACTCCGAGGCGTGGGTGCCGACCCAGGGCCGCTACCGCGAGCTGACCTCCACCTCGAACTGCACCACCTTCCAGGCCCGGCGGCTGAACATCCGGGAGAAGTCCGGGCGCGGCACCCGGACGGTGGCCACCCTCAACGGCACGCTGGCCACGACCCGCTGGCTGGTCGCGCTGCTGGAGAACCACCAGGAGCGCGACGGCTCGGTCACGGTCCCGGAGGCGCTGCGACCTTACCTGCACGCCGACCGGCTGGTTCCCGGAGCCCGCTGACCTGCGCTTGCACGCGACCCCCCGGGACTGACCCGGTACGGACGAGTACCGTGGTGATACCCGGGGGGTTCGTACGCGTGTGCCTTTATTGCGGGGCACCTTACCGCGATGAGGAGCCAGCATGCTGCAGGTCGAGCACGTCACGCGCCGGTTCGGTGACCTGATCGCGGTCGATGACGTGTCGTTCACGGTCGCCCCGGGGCGGATTACCGGGTTCGTCGGCGCCAACGGCGCGGGCAAGACCACCACGATGCGGATGATCATGGGCGTGCTGGCCCCCACCTGGGGGCAGATCCGCTGGCGGGGGCACCCGATAACGGCCCAGGACCGGCGCTGTCTCGGGTACATGCCCGAGGAGCGCGGGCTCTACCCCAAGCAGAAGGTCCTCGACCAGCTGGCGTACCTGGCCAGGCTGCGCGGCATGAGCAGGGCGCGGGCGCGCGCCTCGGCAGGGGAGCACCTGGAGATGTTCGGCCTGGGGGAGCGGGCCGGTGACCCGGTGGAGAAGCTCTCGCTGGGCAATCAGCAGCGGGTGCAGATCATCGCCGCTCTCGTGGCCTCCCCGGCGGGGCTCATCCTGGACGAGCCGTTCTCCGGCCTGGACCCGGCCGCCGTGGACGCGATGTCCGCGGTGCTGGCCCGGCACACCGCCTGCGGGGTTCCGGTTCTGTTCTCCTCTCATCAGCTCGAGCTCGTCGAGCGGCTGTGCGATGAGCTGGTCGTGCTTTCCGCCGGGCGGGTCGTGCTCAGCGGGGAAGCTGCGGCGCTGCGGGCCCGGGCGACCCGCGCGCACCGGCTCGAACTAGACGCGGATGCGGCCTGGGTACGCGACGTCCCGGGAGTGCGGGTCCTCACCCAGCACGGCCCGCACGTCACCCTCGAACTCGGCCCGGACGAGACCGGGCAGGTGGCTCACCGGCTGCTCAGCGAGGCGCTGCGGCGCGGGCAGGTGCGCCAGTTCGCGCCGGTCGTGCCCACCCTGGCCCAGCTCTACCGCCAGGTGACCTCGGCATGAGCCAGGTCAGCGGCGCGCGCGATGCCAGCGGCCCGGACGGGAGCGCGCAGGACTGGCCTCCGTCCCGGCCCGGCGGCCTGGGCGGGGCCTGGCGGATCGTCGCGGCCCGTGAGATCGCGGTTAAGCTCACCGACCGGGCCTGGGTCATCTCCACCCTCATCACCACGCTCCTGCTGGCCGGCAGCTTCGCGCTGGTCCCGGTGCTGAATAGCCGCGACTCCGTTCAGGTCGTCGCGGTCACCACGCCCGAGGCCGCTGCGGTGGCCGGCCGCGCGGCCGCCGGTGCCCTGCCGGGGCTGGGACCGGCCCGGGTGGAAGCGCGCCTGTTCGGCACCAGCGCGCAGGCCAGCGCTGCCGTCCGCGACGGGGTCGCCGCAGCCTTCCTCGTGCTCGACCGCGGGCAGTGGACCCTGCTCACCGGCGGCAGCGAGACGGGGGCCCTGGCCGCGGCGCTGACGGCGGCGGTGCCGGCCCACGTCCTGGAACGTAATGCGCTGGAGGCCGGGATCTCCCTGGAGCAGCTGGCCGCCGGCTCGCAGCTGCGGGTGGTCCCGCTCGATCCGGTCACGGACGGCCCGGCCGGGCAGGGTGCCCCGGCCGCCCGGGTCGCCGGGGTGGTGTTCGCGTTCATCTTCTACATGAGCTCCCTGGTGTTCGGGATGACGATCGCCCAGAGCGTGACGGAGGAGAAGCAGTCCCGGCTCGCCGAGATCATCGCCACCTCGGTGCCGATGTCGGCCATGCTGGGCGGCAAAGTGATTGGCAACACGGTGCTCGCCTTCGCCCAGACGCTGATCTACGTCGGCATCGGCCTGGCCGGGGTGTCCCTCACCGGGCTGGGGGAGCTGCTGCCGTCCCTGCCGCTGGCGGCGTGGTGGTTCCTGGCGTTCTTCGTCGCCGGATTCGTCGCGCTGGCGGCGATGTGGGCCGTCGCCGGGTCGCTGGCCAGCCGCCAGGAGGACATCGGCTACACCTCCTCGCCGATGATGGGCATCGTCGTCGCCGTGTTCATGACGCCGTTCCTCGTCGGGGGCCAGTGGCTGACGGGGGTGTCGTACATGCCGCTGGTGTCCTCGGTCGCGATGCCCATGCGGATCGTCGCCGGGTCGGCTGCCCCGTGGGAGCCGGTGGTGGCGCTGGCGCTTACCGTGCTGGCCGCCTGGGGGCTCATCCGCCTGGGTGCCCGGCTGTACCGCAACAGCCTGCTGCGTACCGGCGGGCGGCTGCGCTACCGGGACGCCCTGCGCTCGGCGGACTAGCCCGGCACCGTCGGAAACCTGGTCAAACCCGCAGGTCAGACGTCCATGAGGAGACAGCTCGGCACATATATTCCGTATTGTGAGACGTGGTTGACGTCGCCGCCCGGGGATTGCATCTATCTGAGCCGGGAAGATGGACGACCGACAAGTTGAGTCGTCAAGTACTGAAGGCGTTGACCGCGCGGTGTTCTCGCCTACCCGGACGGTACCGGACTGGACGTCTGTCAGAAAACCGTTGCCGCATATCGCCCGTCCAGTTTCGTGCCGGCAATCGCGGCGCTGTCGATGGTCTGGGTGTCCAACCGGGGAAATAAGAGAGGGTGCTTCCATGACCGCATACGCTGCGGGCACATCCCGCGGGCCGCAGGTCCGGGGAGTTGTCTCCGAAATCGTCGCCAATCATCTCGTGCTGGCCGCCTACCTGAGCGCCTGGGCCGAGGACCTGACCGAGCACAGCGGCCGCCGCGAGTGCCCGAACGACGAAGCCGACTTCATCCTCGGGTACCAGCGGGCACTACGTGACCTGGCCGGTCACCTGCGCGCCGGTGACGCCCTCCCGGGCGGCCCGGTCGATGCCGTCGCCTGAAGGCCGCCGTTGCCCCGGCGCGCGGGGCTAGCCGGGGCGGCCAGTCGCCGGCGCAGCCGGTGAGCCGCCCGCCGGGCCGGCGCGGGATCTGATAAGCCCCGGCCCGCGATTCGAAGCGCGCACCCCGGGCATGTGATGCTGAACCCCTATGCCCGACATCACCAGCCCTTCCAATCCGCGGCTGAAGGCGATCAGCGCGCTCCGGCGGCGCCGGGAGCGGGACGCCACCGGCCTGACCATCATCGACGGGTACGAGGAATTCGCCCTCGCCCTGGACGCCGGAGTGCGCCCGCGCACCCTGGCATGGTGCCCTGACCTGCTCGTTCCCGGAGGGGAGCGGCTGGTCGAACGGGCCCGCGCAGCCGGGGCGCAGGTGCTCTCCCTGAGCCGCCCCGCCTTCGAGAAAGCTGCCTACCGGCAGGGCCCGGACGGCATCCTCGCAGTCGTTCCCGGAGCCGAGCGCTCCCTCTCCGGACTGCCCGTCGGCCCGGAGGCGCTCGTGCTCATCGCCCAGGCAGTGGAGAAGCCCGGCAACCTGGGCGCCATGCTGCGCACCGCCGACGCCGCCGGGGCGCACGCCGTGATCAGCGCCGACCCGGTCACCGACTGGGGCAACCCCAACCTCATCCGGGCCAGCAAGGGCACTGTGTTCTCGGTTCCGGTTGCCGCCGCCTCCGCCGGGCAGACCCTGGCCTGGCTGCGCGAGCACGGCATCGCCCTGGTCGCCACCACCCCGGATGCTAGCCAGCCGCACACGGGCGCCGACTACACCGGCCCGGTCGCCATCGCCGTGGGCGCCGAGAAGACCGGCCTGGACGCCGGCCTGCTCGCCGCGGCCACCCACCGGGTGCGCATCCCCATGTCCGGGCGTGCCGACTCGCTCAACGTGGCCACCTCCGCGGCGATCGTGCTGTATGAGGCCGTGCGCCAGCGGCTCGCCGCCTCACCGCCGGCCTGACCCCGCGCATGAGGCCGGCTCAGCTGGTTGAGCGATCCCGGGCGAACCCGCGCAGCCGCAGCGAGTTCAGCACCACCAGGACGCTGCTGGCCGCCATCGCGGCCCCGGCGAACATCGGGTCGAGCCGGCCCAGGGCCGCCAGCGGGATGCCGATGACGTTGTAGGCGAACGCCCAGAACAGGTTCTGCTGGATGATCGCCAGCGTGCGCCGGGACAGCGCGATCGCATCGGCGACCGCGCCCACCTGGGGGCGCATGAGGACGATA
>CAMCQD010000055.1 GCA_945876925.1 uncultured Dermatophilus sp. | reverse complement strand
CGCCTCCGACCACCGCGATGTCCTGGTCCCGGAAGAAGAACCCGTCACACGTCGCGCACCAGGAAACCCCGTGGCCCGACAGGCGCTGCTCACCATCGATTCCGAGCTTGCGGTACTCCGAGCCCATCGCGAGGATCACCGCGCGGGCCTGATACGTGGCGCCGCTGCCGTCGGTCACGGTCTTGACGCTGCCGGTGAGATCGGCGGCGACGACGTCATCGGCGATGAGCTCGGCACCGAAACGCTCTGCCTGGGCGCGCATCTTGTCCATGAGGTCGGGGCCCAGGATGCCCTCGGGGAAGCCCGGGAAGTTCTCCACGTCGGTGGTGTTCATGAGAGCACCTCCGGCCGTGATGGATCCGGTGAGGACGACGGGCCTGAGGTTCGCGCGAGCGGCGTACACCGCCGCGGTGTACCCCGCCGGCCCCGAGCCGATGATGATCAGATCCCGGACGCGCTCGCTCATGTAGTTCCTTCCGCAGTGGGTAGCTGGCAGTGGATTCATCTGCGCAACCAGATTCATGGTTCCGGGTATTCCAGCCCGGGAGCGACACCCCTGGCGGGCGATCAGCTCGCTGGCCGGATCGTGACCGGTCCGGCCAGCATGGTGCCATCCTGCGGGCAGGACGGGTCGGCCGCGCGGGCCACGAGGGCGCCCCGTTCCTGGGTGAGGAGGATGACGGCGGATTTGCCGTTGACCTGGCCGATGTCCACCGCCCGCAGGGATTCCGGGCGGACCCCGATCGTGGCGAGGTAGCCGAGTACCCGGGGGGAGACATTGTCCGTCCGGGGCGCACTGGCCTCCCCGGAGGGGGCGACCGGTGCGGACTGGGCCCGGGGCATCCCGGCGGTGATCCGCGAGAGCGCGCCGGAGGAGCCCGCCGGGCCCGTCGAGCGTGCCGCCGCGTCCTGCGCGAGCAGCTCCCGGGCCTGGCTGACCAGCGCGGCCCCGGAGTAATCGTCATCGGACATGGTCACCCGGACGCCGATATGGTCGAGCGTCGTCCAGGGAAGGGCCTGATCGGCCCGGTTCCGGTCAATCCCCAGCATGCCCAGCAGCATGACGCCGACCACCCCGACCGTGGCCAGCCCGCCGGCCAGCCCGAGCAGCGCCGGCATCGTCAGCGGGGCACGGGACGGCCTGAAAGCCTCCGCCGGGGGGATGCGCGGCTGGGCATCGAGGTCACCTGCGGGACAATCCGGCCGCAGCCGGATCGATTGCTTGATCCGCGCCGCCAGGTCATCGCAGGCCCCCTCCGGGGAGGGCAGGGAGGACAGCAGCGCGCGGATCCCGGTGGCGTCGTCCTCATCTCCAGGATCGCCTGGGCGACGACCCGGGCCATTCGATGAGGACATGTCGCCTGCTCCTGCCGCTCGTCCGGTTACCGTCATCACATGCTGGTGACCGGATGACGTCCCGGGAAAAGCGTGGGTTCCCGGCGGCCGCCGGCGGCGGTCACCAGCGTTCGCGGGCCGGTAGGCGGACCCGCTGGTCAGCGGGTGGTTTAGTACGGCACGATCTCGGCGATGTTCGCCCGGTACCGGCCGTCGTTCTCCTGGGGCAGCCCGGTGACCAGCACGATGACGTACCTGGCATTCTGCACCGGCGAGGCGGCGCGGAAGTCCTGTTCACCGGCGGCGGTCGCAGAAGCCGACGCCAGCTCGGTGGCACCGTCCAGGGAGGGCGAGCCGTTCGCATAGATCTTCAGCGAATGACCGGCGATGGGCGTGGTGACCTTAACCCCGGTGAGGACCGAGGCATCGCGGAGCTGGACGATGAGGCCGATGCCGACCTTCTGCCCGCCGACGTTGCCGGGGTCGTTGTAGCCCTCGGAGCGCCACGCGGTCGCCGGGTTGCCGTCGATTGCCCGGGGGGCCTGGGTCTCGTTCTCCTTGCCGTCGCCCTCGGGGTCGAATGAGGTGACCCCCGCGATGGAGACCGCCGCTGGTGCTGCGGTGGTGGCTGGTGCGGCCGGAGCGGCCGGGGCGCTCGTCGTGGGGGCCGGGGAAGCCTCCGCGCTGGCGGCCGACGTCGAATCGGGGATGGCGTTCCACAGCACCGGGATGGCGACTGCCGTGGCCAGGAGGACCGCTGCGCCGACGGCTCCGAGGATCGGCTTGGAGTAGCGCCCGTCGCGCTGGGGCAGCGCCGCCACCCCGGGTGCCAGGCGGGTCTCCGGGCCGTCGATGCCCACCCCGGCCTCGAGTGCTTCCGGCAGGTCGAGGTACTCCGGCTGGGCCCGGCGTTCCTCGATCTCCCGCCGCTCGGCGGCGATCCGGGCGGCCCGTTTCTCGGCGCGCCGGTCCGGTCGCGCGGCACCCTGGCCGCCCGCACCGTCCCGGGCTGCAGGCAGCATGCTCGTGGGGGTGATGGAATCGGCCGGGGACACGCTGCGGTGGGTGACCTTAGTGACCCGCGTGGTGGACCAGGGACGCAGCTGCTGGGCGAGCTGAGCCGGGGTGGCCGGCCCGGTGCCCTGGTTGAGGGTGCTGCGGCAGATGGCGTCCAGGGCCGGCGGAACGGCCACGACCAGCTCGGAGGGGGCCGCGACGCCCACGCCCACCCGCGGGGCAGCCTGCATTCCGCGGACCCGGTTCGGCAGCGGCCAGCGGGTCGTCATCACCGCGTACATGAGCGCGACCACTGAGCGGGTGTCCTGGCGCTCGGCCTGGGCGTGCGTGATGTCCTCGTCATTGCCCTCGATGGCCGAGGCGATGGCCAGCCCCGCGATCTTGATGTTGCCCGATTCGGAGAGCCGGACGGCGTGCGGGGTCAGGTGCAGGTGGTGCACTCCCCGCTTGGCGGCCGCCGCCAGGGCAGTGGCCACCTCGCCGGCGATGCGGCGCGCCTCCTCAGGTGGCATCTGACCGTTTTCGATCAATTGTGCGAGAGTGTGGGTTTCGGCTAGGGTCTCTTCGACCAGCCAGCTCATCGTGATGTCCGAGCCGACGTCGAGGACCCGGACCAGCCGGTGGTCGGCGATGGCGGCGCTGCGCCGGGCGGCGTCGACGATGTCTGCGGCGTTGGGCATCGCCGTGGGGAATACGGTCACCTCGACCTCCCGGCCGAGGGTGTCGTCCGTGGCCGCCCACACGTCGATGTCACCGATACGGGCCCGGCGTTCCTTGAGTGTGTAGCGGCCAGCGACGACGCGCCCGGGTCCTACGCCTTGCACGGCCACCGCCTTCGCGTTGTCTTCGATCGCTTGATGTGTCGGGGCCGTTGCGGCGCGGGCACATCGGAAGCCGGACATGCGCCGTGAAAACGACCATCAGGCCTAAGTCTAGGCGTGCCGGGCCGGGGCTCAGCGCTTACCTAGCCGCGTGGTGACCGCCGAGACGAGGGAGCTGATCTCCCCGACGCGCATGCGGTGGCAGGCGGCCGCGTAGGCGGCCAGGAAGGCCGGCCCGCCCAGGAGCAGGGTCACCAGCAGGTGCAGCCGTCCGGACAGGACCTGCTGGGTGCCCAGGAAGATGGCCAGGGCGATCGCGGTCGCCGGGAGGCAGGCCACGGTGACCCGCACCCAGGTGCGGGTCGTGCGGTACATGCCCAGCTTGCCCAGGCGCTGGCGCAGCCAGCCCAGCGCCACGATGGCGCTGAGGGTATTCGCGATGGCCTGGCCGCCGGCCACCCCCAGTGCCCGCCACTGGGAATCCAGCAGCAGCGCCGCCAGGGTGAGGACGATGCCGATGGAGGTGCTGAGCAGCTGCATCCGGAACGGGGTACGGGCGTCCTGGTGGGCCAGGTAGGCGCGCTGCACCAGGTAGTAGAGGCCGTAGGCGGGCAGTCCGGTGGTCATCGCCATGGTGAGGTAGCCGATGGCGTCCGAGGCGGCCCGGGTGTTGCCGGCGTAGATGACGCCCGACAGGCAGGTGCCCAGCGCCAGCATGCCGAACGTCACCGGGATGGTGGCCACGCCGATGAGGGCCGCGCCGCGGCGCAGGTCGGCCTTGACTGCGGGCAGGTCGCGGATCGCCGCGGATTTGGACATCGAGGTGAACAAGGCGGTGACCAGCGAGACCGTGATCAGCCCATGCGGGGTCATGAACAGCAGGAAGGCCTGGTCGTAGGGGATCTTGCCGGGAAATCCCTGGTCCACGGAGGTGAGCACCCGGGACTGGATGACCAGGCCGGCCTGGGCCACCAGGAGCGAGGCGAAGGTCCACCCGGCTACCCGGCCCACCGCTCCCAGCCCAACCCCGCGGAAGCCGAACCGGGGCCGGTAGCGGAAGCCGGAGGAGGACAGCGGGATCAGCAGCACGAGCGCCTGGAGGGCTACGCCGATGCTCAGCGACCCGGCGAGGATGGCGACCATCGTGCCGTCGAACCGGGCCGGGTCGCCGATCCCGCGGCCGTAGCGCGCGATGAACCAGCCCAGCCCGATGAGCCACACGATGTTGCACAGCACCGGCGACCACATGAACGCGCCGAACTTCTCCCGGGCGTTGAGGACCTGCCCGAGGATGGCGTACAGGCCGTAGAAGAACACCGCCGGCATGCAGATGTAGCTGAACGCGACCGCGAGCTGGTAGGTCTCCTGGGTCCAGTTACTGCTGCTGAGGATCCGCACGAGCACCGGCGTCAGCGGGATGCACGCGGCGGTGATCCCGGCTAGCACGAGGATCGACAGCGTGATGAGCCGGTCGACGTAGACCTGGCCGCCATCCTCCTGCTGCTGGGCCTTGGTGATCTGCGGTACCAGGACGGCGTTGAGCACGCCCCCGGCGAGCAGGGTGTAGATCGTGTTGGGCAGCATGTTCGCCACTGCCCAGGAGTCGCCTGCGAGCGAGATGCCGAAGACGGCCATGATCATCGAGGAGCGGACGACTCCCAGCACCCGGGACGCGAAGCTGCCCGAGGCCATGAGTGCACTCGCGCGAGCGAGACCGGAATTGCTGCTCATCCCAGGTCGATTCCCTCAAGGTCGGCGTCGGTGACCCGGGGGCGGCCGCGACGCAGGGTGCGGAAGAGGCCGACGATGAAGACGACTCCCGCCAGTACCCCTCCGACGGCCACGATCCAGCCGCCCGTGGGCTGGACGCGCACGTTCACCGTGGCGTCCGTGCCGAGCCTAGTGCCCGTCGCGGTGGTCAGGCGCGTTGACACGGGTACCACTCCGGCGGCGACGGCTTCCACCGAGACCCGCACGGTCGTGCGACTGCGCGGGGCGATGGACAACGGCTCGGGGCTGGTGATCCGCAGCCGGGGCGGCTGCCCCTGGGGTTCGAGGACGAGGCGCACGTTGTGCACTGCCACATCGAGGTTATTCACGGCGGTGACCTGCATAACTCCGTGATCGGCCAGGAAGTTCACCGTGCTGGGCAGCACCGATACCCCGGTGGTCAGCGTGCTGATCCGGTTGTAGACCGCCTCTGAGGTGGCGGCGAAGGCCCGGGCCTGGCCCCGCCACCGGGAGGAAGCCAGCGCCTGGATGGTGGTCTCGTGCGGCACCAGGGTGGAGGTGGTGGTCGGGGTGAGCACCGAGCCGATCCCGGCCACGTGCTGCCCGGCCAGGATGATCTGCGAGATCTCCTGAGTCGCGAGCGGGCTGGCCGAAGCGGTGGTGGTCGTGCCCGTCCCGCCGGTCCAGGCTGCGCCGGGCTCGGGGGCGGTCGGGGCGGTGTCACGCCGGGCGGCGGCGATGAGCTCATCGCCGCTCACCACCGACAGCCACGGGGCATCCTCGGCCGAGTCCAGCAGCGCGCCCAGGGCGACCGCGTCGGGCGCGAAGTCGCGGGGTGCGGCGACGAGGACCGTGCGGGCCCGCCCCGGGGACTCGGCTAGCAGGGTCATCGCGTCGGCGAGGAAGCGCTGGGTGGCCGCGCCGGCGTCGGCGGCGGAGGTTGCGCTGGCCAGGTCGGCCGAGAGGATGTCGTCGGAGACCAGCATCGCCGATCCGCCCGCGGTGCGCCGGGCCGCCTGCCCGGGTGCGAGCGGGCTGGCGTCGAGGTCGCCGGAGCGGGCGATGAACGCGTCCGCGCCCTCGCCGTCCCTGGCGGCGTAGGCGGCGTCTACGGCGATCCGCTGGGCCGGGCCCAGCGAGCCGCTCACCGGCCAGGCGATCCGGGTGATCGCCGAGCCGCTCTCGGCCCGGTCGAGCAGATTGGCCAGGCCAGTGTCCGTGCTGGTGATGGACTGCAGCAGGCGCTGGTCGGCGTCCGGGCCGGACAGGGCGGCCAGGTCGGGATCGGCCGGGGGCAGTTCCCAGATGGTGGCGCTGGCCTGGGCGGCGAGGCGGCCGGCCACCGCCGTGATGATCCGCTGCACCTGGGTGGCCGGGTCACGGCCCTGGTCGTCATCGCTGAGCTCGGGGGGCGGCTGGTCGTTGTAGCCGACCAGGGTGGGGTCGACCGCGAAGGTGACCTGGCGCCCGTCGGTGCCGGTGAGGATGCGGGTGATCCGCCCGCTGGCCCCGGCGAGCCTGCCCCAGGCGCTGGCCAGGTCCTCGCCCGTGGCGGTGACCAGCTGCGGGTCGGGGTCGAAGGTGAGCGGGATGGCGAAGGCGAGCTGGATGGGCTCGTACTCCTTGCGGGTGTGCACCGGCAGGTACGAGCGGGTGCGGATGGCCTTATCGCCGGAGACCGCCTCGATCACCAGCGGATGCACCCCGAATGCCCCGGCCGAGGGGACATCGCCGCTGGTGATCTCCAGGGTGGTCTCGCCGCGGGCCCGGGGGGCCACCGGGCCGGGGATGCGTGCGGTGGCGACCTGGTGGATGGTCGGGGAGGGGCCCGTCCCGGCGGCGAACTCGGCTACCGCCGTGCGGTTCTCCAGCGTGCGCCGGCCGATCAGGGCGCGTACGTCGATTCCGTCGAGGGGCTGGGTGCCGTTGTTCGTGACCACGACCTCGATGCGCACGGGCTTGCCGGGTTCTGCCACTGCGGGGGTGACCCGCGCGATCGACACCTGGATGCCCGGGTCGGAGGCGGCGCTGGCGGTGCCGCCGGGAGCCGTTACGGCCGCGCCCAGCGTGATGAGCGCTGCCAGGACGAGTACGGCAGTCGCTGAGGCCAGCCGGGTGATGAAGGTCACTTGGCGCCGGAGAGGCGATCCCATGCCAGCTGCGCGATCCGTCGCTCGTTGGGGAAGGTGAGTTGTTCCTGCACGCGGTGGAGGGGGAACCAGTCCACAGCGAACGCCTCCTTGTCGGGGTCGTTCTCCACCGTCAGCCGCCCGCCGGTGGCTTCGAGGAGGTAATGGTGCACGACCTTGTGGACCCGCCGGTCATGCGTGGAGAACCAGTAGTCGATGGTCCCGAGGGTGGTGAGCACCCGGCCCTGGATGCCGGTCTCCTCGGCGACTTCGCGCTCGGCGGTCTGCTCGAGGGTCTCATCGCCTTCCTGATGCCCCTTGGGCAGGCACCACTCGACCCGGCCAGCGCGGTTACGGCGGGCGATGATGGCGATGTGCGCCTGGCCCTCCTGCACGTCGACGACGATCCCGCCCGCCGATCTCTCGAGCACCGCGGGAACGCGCCGCACGGGGCGGCTCGGTCGCGGCGCAGTGGTCATCTTCGTATGATATCTATCGCCGCGAACAGAGCGCCGGACCCCAGGGGCCGTGGCAAGGCGCTTCCGGGCATCGCCTATTGTCATGTGACGTGCCTTCCGACCACATGGACTCGCTGCTCAGAGACGCCGTGCGTCACCTGGCCCCGAGCGTTGCGCTGCTCACGGAGCTGGGTGAGCGATTCGCTGCTGCCGGGCATGAGCTAGCGCTGGTCGGCGGCCCGGTACGGGATGCCTTCCTCGGGCGGAATTCCCCCGACCTGGACCTGACGACCTCTGCCCCGCCGGAGGTCACCGAGCAGCTGCTGACCGGATGGGCCGAGGCGACCTGGGATGTCGGGCGCGACTTCGGCACCATCGCGGCGCGGCGCGGCAAGGTCATGGTCGAGGTGACCACGTACCGGGCGGATGCCTACGACCGGGTCACCCGCAAGCCGGTCGTGGCCTTCGGGACCGATCTCGTGGAGGACCTGGGCCGGCGCGACTTCACGATCAACGCGATGGCGCTGCGGCTGCCGAGCCTGGGATTCGCCGACCCGCACGGGGGGCTGGATGACCTGGCCGCCCGTCGCCTGCGGACCCCCTCGGCGCCGCAGGTGTCCTTCGCCGACGATCCCCTGCGGATGATGCGCGCGGCCCGGTTCGTCTCCCAGCTCGGGTTCTCGCTGGACGACCAGGCCCGGGCGGCCATCGAGGAAGCGGCCGCCTCGCTGGCGATGGTGTCGGCCGAGCGGATCCGCGATGAGCTGAGCAAGCTGATCAGCGGCGAGTTCCCGGTGCGCGGGCTGCGGGTGCTGGTGGGGACCGGCCTGGCGGAGCTGGTGCTGCCCGAGCTGGCCGTGCTGCGCGACACGGTCGATGAGCACAACCGGCACAAGGACGTGTACGAGCACACCCTCACCGTGCTGGAGCAGGCCATCGATCTGGAGGACGACGGCCCGGACCTCGTGCTGCGCCTGGCGGCCATCCTGCACGACATCGGCAAGCCGGCTACCCGCCGGTTCGAGCCGGGCGGCGGGGTGAGCTTCCACCACCACGAGATCGTCGGGGCGCGGATGGCCACCCGGCGCCTGCGCGCGCTGCGTTACGACAAGGAGACGGTCAAGTCGGTCGGTCGGCTGGTGGAG
>CAMCQD010000054.1 GCA_945876925.1 uncultured Dermatophilus sp. | reverse complement strand
GTTCACAACGCCCCCGGGGGGGGCCGGCCGCGGGACCGCAGCCGGACCACCTGGTTTTTCTGCCAGGATATTCTTTCCTTGGCGTGCGTTATTACTTTCGCCGTAGCGTGCCCTTTGCATTCGTGATGCTCACCGCCCGGGTGCGCGCTTTTCCTCAGGGTCACCGCGCCTTTCTCCGTGACTTTCCGTAGTCCCTGAGCAGATGGTCTCGCCGGTGCGACGGCGCCGTTCATATATACAGAGGGCGCCGACGTGCCGGGGCCCGGGCCGGTGCCGGCGTTCTATCTCGCGGTAGTTTCCGTTCTCGCCCTTGGTGCCCTGCTCGTGATTTTCCGTATCCGCTGAGTGAGCGGGGGAGGATCTGGCATGATCAGATATGGCGTGACGGGTGGCCCGGCGCGCGGGCTCGGCGTGCCCGGGTTCCCCTAGGTGAGCGAACAGGCATCGGAGGTTAACCGTGAGCCAGGTTGCGCGACAGGCCAAAGGGTGGAAGCGCCGGCAGGACATCATCGACGCCGCTGCTGCGCTGCTGCTCGAAGGCGGCCCGGAGGCGGTTACCCACCGCACCGCTGCCGCCCGGGCCGGCTGCTCGCTCTCCGCCACCACGTATTACTTCACCGGTATTGAGGATCTCCTGGCGGAGGCCGGTGCGCAGAACATGAATCAATGGGCGAGACGAGCCGAACGTGTCGCCCAGGAGATCTCCGCCGGGCCGCACCCGGACTCCGTGGAAGAAACCGTCGAGCTGCTGCTGCGCGCAGCATTACCCGCCGTCGACTCACTGGAGAACCACTATCTGCAGCTGGTGGCGGCCTCGACCGCACCCGCCGTTTACCGGGCCTACCGCGACGGCCGGGCCCGGCTGGACGCCGCCATGCAGACCGTCCTGGACCGAATAGACCTCGCGCTGCCACCGCAGCTCATCACCGCGGTCGTGGACGGGGCGGCGGTGGCGGCGCTCTCGGAGGGGCGCGATATCACGCAGACGGCGCGCGCCCTGCTGACGATGGTGCTCCGGCAGGCGCACCGGGCCGACGGGAGGTGCTCGCGGGCTGGCCTGCCCGCAGAGGCCGCCGGGCTAGCCGTCGTCCCCGGAGAGCGCGGGGACGGCGTCCCCGGGGAGCCGCCCGGCGCGCGATGGTGACCCGCGCGAGTAACCGCGGTAAGCGCGCCAGCCCCGGGGCGCGGAGCCGGTCAGGTGGGGGCGACGACGGCCTGCTCGGTCGCGGACAGGCGGGCGATCTGCGTGCTGGGAGCCTCGGGAGCGAGCACGACTGACCCTCCGGCGGCGAGTACGGCGAGCACGTAGGTGAGCGCTTCCCCGGCCCGGGTGTGGTCGCTGATGAGCAGCAGCGTCCGGTCCCCGGGGATGTCGGTGTACATCTGCCGGTAGCTCAGCGTCGTACCGGGGTAGATGAGCGCCGGATCGTCCAGCCCGGGGGAGATCGTCTCCGGGCCGAGGTCGTCGTAGCCGGCGAGGGTGGCGGCCTCGTCGATCGCGCCGCCCAGCTCGCCGGGGAAGGACCGGGCCAGGGCTGCGGGCACCACCGCGACCAGGCCGGCTCCGGTGTCAGCCCAGCTCTCAGGCCGGGTGGTGATCACCACGTCGGCCTTACCGGCACCCGGCGGCAGCTGCGGGCCGTCCGCGGCGATCACGCACGCGCCAGCCGACCAGGCCGCCAGCGCCCAGTAGACCGCCCGCCAGTGCCCGACGGGCAGGTCGATGACCACGAAGCTGCCTGGTGCCACGTCGAACTCCTCGACGAGCAGATTGGCAGCCTTGTTGGCCCAGTTCACCAGGACGCGTCCGGACAACTCAATCCGGGCATCGCCGATGGTGTCGTAGTGGGTGACCCGGGGACGTCCCGGATCCTCGGTGGACAGATTGAGCAGCAGCCTGGGGGCATCGAGCACGTCGTACACGCTATCGGCGGACGCAGCGCAGCAGCGGGCCTTTGGCAAAGTCGCTCAACGGGCCTGCGCAGCACCGCCCAGGTGCGCCTTCGCCGTGCCCTGGCCCCGGCACCCTCCCGGACGTATTGACGGACTGCGCCGGAAAGCCCGTGCCGCCCGCCCCCGCACCCGCGGGCGTTCCGGCACCGGATCGGCTGGCATCCTTGACGGTTCGTCCCGGCTGCGCGAGCCTGGCGCATTCGCTGCCGGCCGGGGGAAGGCTAGCCGAACAGGATGGTCGCGCTGGCCGGCGTCCTGCCCGCCGCCTCCGGGAGCGGCGTGTGCGGGCCGGAGTCTGCGAGGGCTGCCGGGATGTGCTCGGCGGCCAGCGCGACGATGAGCCGGGCGCAGGCCAGGCCCAGGGTGAAGTCATCGGGTGCCCCGACGTGCACGCCCGCCGGGGAGAACCGGGCGCTGACCCCGGCGAGCGGGCTCCGGCTCCGGTGACCTGCCTGCCAGGGCCCGGGTGCGACCACGGGGCAGCCGCCGGGGTGGAGCGCCGCCCGGATGGCCCGTTCCGCGCGGGCGGCCAGTTCCGTGCCGTCTGCCGCGTCGTCCTCGCCCGATTCGCCGGCCCCGGGGAGCCCGGCCGTGCGCGCGGCGTCCGAGCCGGGGGGCAGGCCCAGCGCGGCCAGGACCGCCTCGCGTCGTCCCAGGGAGAACCAGTCGTCGGCGCGGCGCCGCGTGAGCCGTGCCGCCCCCTGCCCGGGATCCTCGCCGGCGTCCGTCCCGGGTGGCTCGTGCGCATCCTGCCCCGCCTCCGGCGCGGGGGGCAGGACGGCCTGGGCCAGGCCGCGCATGAGCACGGCCGCGATGCCCTCGCGTTTGCCCTTGACGAGGTCGGCGGTGCAGGCGAGTTCATCGGCCAGGGCACGCTGGGTCAGGGTCAGCGGCCGGCCGTCGGCGTCGGTGTGCCCGCGCAGATCGTCGAGGACGCGCACCCCGGCCGCCCCGAGCGCGTAGTCGACCTGGCCGATCCGCCACGGCCGCCCGCTGGTGTCGGCGATGATCACCCCGATCCGTTCCCGGCCGCAGCGCCGGGCCAGGGCGGTGCGCAGGCGGCGGGCCTGGGCATCGGGGTCGCGGGGGAGCAGCAGCACGGTGCCGCCATCGGCCGGGTCCGGGCCGGTGTTCGAGGCGTCGATCCCGGCGCCGGCCAGGGCGGGGCCGGCCCAGGTGCGCACGATCCGGGTGACTTCGCCGCCGGGCGTGGCCCGCTCGGCGATCACCTCGCTCGATTCGGCCAGCACCAGCGCGGCCCGGAGCCCGGCGGGGGCGCGCAGCCCGAGTGATTTGCTCACCACCTTGCTCGCCACGACGACGATGTCCCCGTCGCGCAGGGACATCCCGCCGGCCTCCAGCGCGGCGGCGATGAGGGCGGAGAGGTCATCCCCGGCCCGTACCTGCGGGATCCCCCGGATCGGCCAGCACATCAGCCCCGCCGGAGGGGCACTGTCCCCGGCATCCGGGGCGGCCCCGTCTCGTCCTGGCGGGCCGCTCACGGGCGGGCCGCCGCGAGGTCCAGAGCGAAGGTGAGGGCGTCCCCGGCGAGCCGGGCCGCGGCCTGCTCACCGGTCATGAGCAGCGGCCGGTGGCGCACCTCCAGCCGTCGCGCCGACCCGGATGCGGCGCTGGCCGGCGTGCTGCCCTCCTGCCCGGTGGCACCACCGGGGGCCTCATTCGCCGGCGGCGGGTTCTGGCCGGCCCGGTCCGGGGGAGGAGCCTGAGCCCTGGCTGCGGCGAGGTCGAAGGGGTCGTGTTCGTCGACCAGCCAGCCGTCCAGGACATCCCGGTATAGCCCGGCGACCGCCTCCGGGGTGGCGGGCAGGCCCAGGGCTGCCAGGCAGGCGTCGGCATGCCCGCGCACCGGCGCCCCGCCGATCAGCGGGCTCACCCCGACCACGGGGGCGCTCGCGGCGCGCAGCGCCTCCCGGATGCCGGGGACCGACAGGATCACCCCGATCGATACCACCGGGTTGGACGGCGGCAGCAGGATGACGTCGGCGGCCGCGATCGCCTCCAGTACTCCTGGTGCCGGGGCCGCCTGGTCCAGCCCGGGGTGCGTGAACCGCAGCGCGGGCACGGCCGCGCCCAGGCCGGCCCACCACCGCTGGAAGTGCACCGTTACCTGCCCGCCGGGCTGCGGGGGCGGGACTATCCCGCCTCCGCCGGGCAGGGCCAGCACGGCGTCGGCGTCGAGCACCACGTGGGTCTCGGCGGGCGCGTCACTCATCGGCAGGACGTGCAGTCCCCGGGCGGGCAGTCCCCAGCGGCGGGCTATCTGCGCGGTGACCTGCGAGAGCGTCAGCCCCTGGCGGAGCCACTGGGTGCGTGCGATGTGCGTGCCGAGGTCGAGGTCGCCCAGGGTGAACCACTGCGGTCCGGCGTCGTAGGCGGCCAGCTCGCGCTGCACCCGGAGGGTGTCGCCGGCCCGGCCCCATCCGGCGTGCTCATCGATCCCGCCGCCGAGGGTGTAGACGAGGGTGTCGAGGTCCGGGCAGACCCGCAGCCCGAACAGGGTGATGTCGTCCCCGGTATTCCCGATAATTGTGATATTAGTCACATCTAGGCTTCCGCCGGGCGCCGGGGCCGCGGTCAGCTCATCGCAAAATGTTCGTAACCCGCGGATAAAGCGTGCTCCACCGACCCCTCCGGCCAACGCGACGATCTGCATGCGGCCAGTGTGTCAGCTTGCGCCGCAGTGCCTTCCGGGCGGGAGAACGTCGGCCCAGGTCAGCGTCACCAGCGGTTCCCCATAGCACGCCCACAGGGCCCCTCAAGGCCTGTGTGAACACCCTGAGAAATGTATGAAACTGGGCTGATGACCAGGACGTATGTCTTGAACGACGAGCCGGTTCACGTAGCACTTCGCAGCTTGACTCCGGCATACGACACGCGTGTAATTTCGGTGTTGTTGCTTCGCGCGGCGCCCCTCCCCAGTGGGGTCGACCCCCGCATCGGCGAAGCCGGCTGAGGATGATCCCCTGCCGGGCTTGCCGTGCGAGGGCCACTTCGCCGGGGTCCGGCTGGTACCCGGTCCCCGGTGGCCACGTGCGCGAGCACCCGACGCCGCCCCCGGGCGAGGAGGCAGATGACCGTGAACGAGCTGCAGCTGATTCTCAGCCAGAGCGAGGTCGAAGAGACCGAATTGTCATGGCAGGACCGCGCACTGTGCGCACAGACTGATCCTGAGGCATTTTTCCCCGAGAAGGGCGGATCGACACGCGAGGCCAAGCGTGTCTGCGTCGGGTGCGAAGTCCGCTCCGAATGCCTGGAATACGCGCTGGCCAACGATGAGCGCTTCGGCATCTGGGGCGGGTTGTCCGAGCGCGAGCGGCGCAAGCTGCGCAAGCGCGCGGTCTAGGCACCTGCGGGAACGCACCTGGTGGCATTTGGGGGGAGCGGACGCCACCGGGCATCGCGTCAGCGGCACGCCCGCCGCATCCAGCGCACGTCATAGCGGCGGTTTCCGGACTACGGGAGCCGCCGCTTTCCCGTAGCCTGCGCCCGCAGCCGGCGGGCGCAGGCTACGGCTCGCGAGGGTAGCCCGGGTCAATCGACTCGGGCGTCACCCCGAGCAGCTCGGCCACCTGCTCGGTGACCAGGTTGTCCACCACCGGCTGCAGTCGGGTCTCGATGGGCCTGCGGTACAGCACGATCCGCCCGGGCAGCCGCCCCTCGGGCGGAAAGCAGCGGCACAGCGGGATGCGGTGCTCCTCCCACGGGTTCGGGTCCGAGGGCGGCACCAGCTCGACGGCGACCTCGACGGCCTCCAGGCGCTGGCCCAGCCGGCGCTCGATCCGCTCCATCGCGGCGAGCACGGCCTCATCGAACCGGTCCGAGCGGGTGCGCATCAAGGGCAGCGCGGGCCAGGCCAGCGGGCCGCGCAGGCCCCGTCCGCGCCGGTCCCGGCGGCGCCGCGGGGGAGGCTGGCGGAAGGCCCGGATCGTGCTCATGGCCATGACAATACGGCGTGGTGAGGGTGAGGAGTGCCACGGCCAGGCATTACAGTCAGGGTCGTGCCTTCGATGCGACGTTGTTCCCGGACCGCGTGCGGGCAGCGCGCCGTCGCGACGCTGACCTACGTGTACGCCGATTCCACGGCGGTGCTCGGCCCGCTTGCGACGTTCGCCGAGCCGCACACCTACGACCTGTGCGCCGAGCACGCGGCCCGCCTCACGGCCCCGCAGGGATGGGAGGTGGTCCGGCTCATCACCGACTTCGCCGCCATCCCCGATCCGGCCGACGACCTGGCCGCGCTGGCCGATGCGGTGCGTGACGACGGCGCGGCCCGCCAGGGTGCCCCGGCACCGCTTCCGCGCAGGTCCGCGGGCCCCAGGCGGGAGGAGCGGCCGGCGCGGGCCAATGTGGCGGCCGGCGGCCGTGTGGGACGCCTCCGGGTGCTCCGGGACAGCGAATCGCAGGTGCGCGACCGCTAGGGTGGAGCGGTGACCACACGTACGCTCTCTGACTTCATCAAGGCCTATGACGTCCGGGGCCTGGTGCCCGAGCAGCTCGACGCCGGGGTCGCCCGGGCCATCGGCTCGGCTTTCGCGACCGTGGTGGCGATCCCCGACGGCGCTGCCACCGTGGTCGTCGGGTACGACATGCGGCCTTCCTCGCCCGAGCTGAGCGAGGCCTTCGCCCAGGGCGTGGCCGCTCACGGGCTCGACGTGGTCATCATCGGCCTGTGCTCGACTGACGGGCTCTATTTCGCCAGCGGTTCCCTGGACCTGCCCGGGGCGATGTTCACGGCAAGTCACAACCCGGCGGCGTACAACGGCATCAAGCTGTGCCGCGCCGGCGCCCGCCCGGTCGGCCAGGACAGCGGCCTGGCCCAGATCACCCGGATCGCCCAGGAGATCGTCGACGGCACCCGTCCGCTCGCCCCCGAGGGCGTGGCTCCCGGCGCGATCGGCACCCGCGACACCCTCGGCGAATACGCCGCCTTCCTGCGCTCCCTGGTCGATGTCAGCCGGATCCGGCCGCTGAAGGTCGTGGTCGATGCCGGCAATGGGATGGGCGGGTACACGGTCCCGGCGGTGCTCAGCGGCCTGCCGCTGGAGGTCGTGCCGCTGTACTTCGAGCTCGACGGCACCTTCCCCAACCACGAGGCCAACCCGCTGGACCCGGCCAACCTCGCCGACCTGCAGCGCGCGGTGGCCGAGCACGGCGCCGACCTGGGCCTGGCCTTCGACGGGGACGCCGACCGCTGCTTCGTCGTCGACGAGCGCGGGGAGCCGGTCTCCGCTTCAGTGATCACCGCGCTGGTCGCCGCCCGGGAGATCGGCCGGGCCGTAGCCGCCGGCGCCGACCCCGCAGATATCACCATCGTCTACAACGTCA
Source organism: uncultured Dermatophilus sp. (assembly GCA_945876925.1). GTDB lineage: Bacteria > Actinomycetota > Actinomycetes > Actinomycetales > Dermatophilaceae > Dermatophilus. The sequence goes on along the minus strand of CAMCQD010000054.1, from coordinate 1,389 downwards.
TCTCCAGCCACGGGGTGCGCGAGGTCATCGCCGAGCTGGGCGCCCAGGGCCTGCGTACCCGGGTGGGGCATTCCTTCATCAAGGCCGAGATGGCGGCGCATGACGCCGTCTTCGGCGGCGAGCACTCGGCGCACTACTACTACCGCGACTTCTGGTTCGCCGACACCGGCATGCTGTCCGCGCTGCACGTCCTGGCTGCGCTCGGCAGCCAGGACAAGCCGCTGTCGCAGATGGTCGCGCCCTACGACCGCTACTGCGCCTCGGGCGAGATCAACTCCACGGTGAGCGACGTGGCCGCGGCGACCGCCCGCGTGCTCAGCTGGGCGGCGGCCAGGGACGCCGAGGTCGATCACCTCGACGGGATCACCGTCGGTAACCGTGCCCCGGGCACTCCGATGTGGTGGTTCAACCTGCGCCCGAGCAACACCGAGCCCTTGCTGCGGCTGAACGTCGAGGCCGCCGACGAGGCCACGATGGCCGCGGTGCGCGACGAGGTGCTCGCGGTGGTCCGGGCCTGACCCGCTGGCCGCCATGTATCCCGACCTGCCGGCGATCCCCGCCCGCGGCCCGCTTCCCGGCGGCTGCGTTAAGGTGACCGGCGCATCCGCCTATCCACCCCCGGCTTTCAGGAGCTTGCATTGACTACCGGAACGAACACCGGCATCGAACCCTGGCTGCGCGAGATCCTGCGCTGTCCCGTGACGCACGCCGAGCTCGTCGACGCGACCGCCCCCGACGGCACCCCCGAGCTGCGCTGCGCGACCCCCGACGATGAGGGCCGGGTACGCGCCTACCGGGTCGAGGGGGGCATCCCCGTGCTCATCCCCGGAGAAGCCCGGTTCGCCGAGTGAGGACGCATGCCGTTCGTCGATGAGGCGCTGCTGGACGACCCCGCTCAGCTTGCGGCGCGTGACCGCCGGGAGACGCTGCGGGCGCTCGCCGGCGCAGGTGCCCAGGTGCGCGAGGCCCGCCAGCTAGCCGCGGAGGCTGGCATCGACCGGTTCGCCAGCGCCGATCGCCCGCGCTCGGTGCTGGTCGCCGCGCTGGGCGGCTCATCGGTGGTGGCTGACGTCCTCGAGCTGCTCACCGAGCCCAGTTCGCCGGTGCCGGTCACCGCACGGCATAACGTGCCCCTGCCCGGGTGGGCAGGCGCGCTCGATCTCGTGGTCGCGGTGTCCTTGTCCGGCCGGGCGCCCGGGCCGCTGGCCCTGGCTGCCGAGGCCGCCCGGCGGGGGTCCGCGCTGCTCACCGTGGGCGCGGCGGGTTCGCCGCTGGCCGAGGTGTGCGCCCAGGCCCGCGGGGTGCACGTCGACGTCGGTCACGGCAAGGTGTCCTCGCGTACCGCGCTGTGGTCTCTGCTCACCCCGGTGCTCATGGCTGCCGACCGGC
>CAMCQD010000053.1 GCA_945876925.1 uncultured Dermatophilus sp. | reverse complement strand
ACCAGCCGCATGGAGCGGCTCGCCACCAGACCGGAAGACCTGGACGATTGCGATCTCGCCTCTCTCCTCGCCCTCGATATGGCGCGTGCCGATAATGGCGCCGGCCTCGTGGCACGCGCTTGGATGCAAAAGCACTATCTGATGCTTCACGAGAAGGAAGCCGGCGAGCAGCAGGGCGCTCCAGAAGATCTCATCGCGGAGGCGAAACGGAAGCGGAATGGAAAGCCGCCACAGCTTGGAGACGTGCTCGCTCTCGCCCAGAAACGGTGCGACGGCAAGCCCGGTGGACAGTGCCCGTCCTCGATCCGGTGGCTGTGGGAGAACCGGTGGCTCAACGATGTCGGGACGACGACGGTCCATGACCTCGCCGCGCCGTCTGCCTCCGAGGTTCAGCGGGCGCTCTCCCTCGACAGCCTGAGCACGGTTCTCCCGGAATGGGTTGCACGTCCTGGGCGAGGAGCGGTTCTGTTTATCGTCCCGTGCGGTGCCGGCGGGCCGCGCGGCGTGCGTGTCACTGAGCGGGTCCTTGACAGGGAACCGGACACAGCGATTCGCCGAGCGGTTCCCGGCGGCATGCTGGAAGGTGCGAAGCCTCTCCCGGTCGAGTTCTTATTCCTGCACTCCTCCAATTCTGGTTCCAGGAAAACAGCCATCGATGAGGCCGCTGCGTCCTTCACCACTCAGGTGAACGCCGGATGGGAGAGGCATACTCCCATCCTCGTCAACCTGTGCGACTACGGAGGGGGCGACAAGAGCGAGTACGTGGCGACGCCCTCGATCATGCAGATTGTCAGCGATCAGGTCGCTCTCGCGCTCGAAGCCAAGCGTCCCGCGGCTGTCGTCATCGTCGGCACCGGGCAGAAAGCAGCGGTGCTGGGCGCACTTCAGGCTGCTCAGAAGTCGTGCGCCAAATGTGCCACCCCGCTCTTCCTCCAGACCTTCATCGATACGGAAAAAGGGAAGTCAGTCCCCCAGCTTCACCGGCTCGCGCTGCACAACGACGCCGATGCTGCGCTGCGGAAGGCAGCTCTCATCAGCCTGAGGAGCCTGAATCTCCTCAGTGCGATCCGTGTTCTCGCGGCTGGCGACAAGGACATGGGCAAGCTGGCCGACGAATGCGATGCGCTACGCCAGCAGCTCCTCACGGCTGCAAACGCCACGGAGGATCCGGACCGCGGCGCTGGTGTACTCGTCGACCTTCTCGAGACGGTTGCGAACTTGTGGGCAGACGCCTCCGAGCTGACGAAGATGCGCCTGGCGGTCGTCGTGGCCGAGGCGCTTAACTTCAGGACCAAAGGGAGCAATCTCCTCCACCGGAACAACAACCTCCGGGACGTGGGCAGCGGCGGAATCGATCTCGGTCGCTCCTACCCGAAGGATGACTGCAAGAAGAAGGCAAAGGACAAAGGCCCTCACCAGGACCTGCTGGAAATTCTCTACAGGGTGCGGAACAATTTGGTTGTGACGCACGCCGACGGCCTCGTCGAACCTGCTTTGCGGATGGTCCTCGAGGATCTTGGAGTTAAAAACGTGCCGACGGTTTCCGGGGCGGTGCTGCCTAGAGAGGATGTGACCTACCCGGACGTACTGTGGCTGACGCGCGACAAGCTCAGAAAGGCGGCTAAGGTTCTGAAGGTCGACCTGAACTCAACGTGGAAGCACGACTTCGAGAAACTACAAGGGAAGATCGAGACCAGAGGAAAGGCCTCGATGACCACGGTCACTCTCACCTTGGTGAACCTGACACCGCACGACGTCGTCATCGACCCCGGTGACGGTGCCCCGTCCGTCCGGTTTGCGGCCTCGGGCACGGTGCCGCGGATCCTCCTGTCCGAGCCTGACTGTGAGAGCCTGCGCATCGCCGGCCCAGGTCACCCCGACGGCCCGCTGGCGGTGCGTGAAGTGCCTCTCGCCGTCGGCGCCGCCTGGCTCGGCGTCGATCCGCCCCTGCCCGAGCCCAAAGCCGACATAATGTACATTACCAGCCGTGTAGTTGCACAGCACTTCCCGGATCGCACGGATCTCATCTGGCCCGACGGATTGGTCCGTGACGAGCGCGGCGAAGTGGTAGCGGCCCGCCGCTTCGCTTGCCTCCGTTCCGCAGAGCAGGAGGCAATGGGCACGTCTGAGTGAGGGCTGGCGGCCGTCGTCCTTGCGGCGTGAGGAGCGGGCAGGCTAGGAAATTTTCGATGCTAGCGCGGTCGGCTCTCTTGGTGAGATGTCAGTTGCAACGAGACTGCCGAGCACAAGGTTCAGAAGGCGGAGAAGGCTTGTGATAAGGTAAATGATACCCTCCGTAGGTGTATCGACGGCATGCCGAATGTCCTCCGGTCACTTGCGCATGGCTGGCCACGTCATTCGTGTCGCGGCGTACCGCGTAGGGAGGACTTTCTGCAAGGCGTAGCATCGCTATGCAACTGCCGAGCATGGAGCCGCCTTCTGTGGTGATGACCAGATTGATGTCGGTCATGCTAACGAGTGGGTTGCGATGCTGGTTGGTGATAATTGTCCCGCATCAAGTAGCTGACAGGCTTTCAGGCTCGGGGAAGTTGGGCTCCCCGGGTCGGCCTGACCACGGTGGACCTGGGATGGCCGGTTCCGGGGGTCGCCTGAGGTTGACCGGCTATCGGTGTAGGTGGCGTTTTCGTTACTGGTTTTCGGTCGCTGGCGTGCGGTCGGCGATTGTGGTGGTGAATGCGTTCAGGGCTGGTTTCACCGTAGTGGCTGGTTGCCTGGCTGGTGCCTTCGGGGTCCGGGTGGCCTGGTGGGGAAGCGCCTGCGGGCCCGGGTTGCCCGGGCAGATTCTCATTCGCGCAGTCTCGACCACTCTGTTTGAGCGGCCCATCCGGGCCGGTCAGAGCCGTCCCGCTCGCCCGGTCCTGGGGTATCAGCTGCCGTCGGCAGCCTCCTGCCCATCCGCCGGTCTGCCATCCGGCTCCTGGCCAGGCAATGCCTGCGCGTCCGCAGGGATCAGCCGCGCTCAGGCATGACAGCCCTCTCGCCCCGCAAGAGGGTAATCGGGCCACTCATGCCATCAGAGCGACAGGCCCGGCTGGGTTCCGCTGGGGTAGCGATCGGAAGTATTCCTTTTTCGGGGGTGCGTGCGCGTTTACCTAGGTGAATGTGCGCGGGTGGTGGAGAAAGGCATAGCTGGGATCGCTACGCCGGGGGCGCAGCCCCGGCGCCGGGGCCCGGGACGGGCGGATCCGGCTTTCGCGGCCCTGAGGTGTCACGGCCCGCCACTGGCACGGGAGCGCCCCGCCGGTGGCGGGGTGCTTCCCTGCGTTCGGCTGCTCTCCGGGCCAGGCGTGCTGGATGGCCCGGCTTGCCGGGGCCGACGTCTGACGCCAGGACGGGAGGGGTGCTCCGCCCCGGCATCGCGAGAGGGGAAGGGCGATGAACACGCCACGGAATAACCGGATCACCCCCGTGATCCTGCTAGCCATTGCCCTGGTCACGTTCGTCGCCGGCGGTGCCCTGCGGGCGAGTGGCAATCCAGCCCGCGCTACGCCTGCCTGCCAGGACATCCGTGCAGCAGGATTTACGCCCGGCGCCACTGCCCGGGCGATGCTGGCCGGCTGCGCCCGGCTGACCCGCTGCCTGCTGGCGGTTCCCGCTCGTACCGCTGGCCGCGATGCGTAACGACGTACGCGGCCTGCGCGAGGACAGGGGTCTCTCGCAGGCCGCGCTAGGCGCCGCGCTCGGGGTTTCCCGGCAGACCATCAACTCGATCGAGACAGGCAGGTACGACCCGTCTCTCCCGCTGGCTCTTGCTATTGCCCGTTTCTTCAGTACCACCGTGGAGGAGATCTTCCATGACGACTAAGCCCGCCACGCAACGGCATCTGCGGATCGTCATTGCCGCCACCGCCGTGATCGCGGCCGTGGCCTGGGTGTTCTTGTTCACCCCCGAGGGTGATCACGGCATCGCCTGGGGAATGCTGGGCGGCTTCGCGGCGGGGCTCGTCGCTGTCGCCCTGGCCTCCTGGAGGTCGAAGCATCACGGCGGCGATGTCACCGTCGCCGAGCGTATCGCCGCCGGCGTGGCCGACGAGCGCGACCAGGCGATCAAGCAGCAGGCCTGGGCGTTTACCGGGCGGGCGAGCCTGGTCTACGCGGGCGCGACGAGCATCGCGCTGATGCTGGGCACCCCGGCTGGCCTCGTATCCGCCCTGCTCATGTGGGGGGGTGCTCGCGACCTTCTACATCGCGCTGATCGTCTTCGCGCGCCGCACCTGACCGCGCGCTACCCGCGCCGGGGCCTGTCCGGTTGACGGTGGTAGTGGCGGTTTCTGCTGGGTGGTGCTGGTGGCGGGTATGTGGCTGGCGGACGTGCTGAGGGCGGGCTTCCAGTGCATGCCCCGGCGGGTTTGGCTGGTGCCCTTGGGGCCCGGTGATCTCAGGACCAGTCTGGGTCTTCAGCCGTCTCGGCCCGGCGTCCGGATCGCACCGATTCACGGCGTGACCTGGCTGCTGCCTGCCCGGAACGCGTCTGCGATGCGAGCGGAAGCCGGGACATCGGCGGACCCGAGGTCGTGACCTACCGCGATGTCGCTCGGTTCGCCTTCGATGTCTTGGGCAAGCGGGGCCGGGTCCTGATTGTTCCGCCGAGCCTCGCCACGGGCGTGCTCCGGGTCGCCGGCTGCCTCGACCGATCGTTCCCGCAACATCAGTGAGCTCTTCGCCGGCGGAGTCGCCCAGAGCGCGGCCGGAGAGCGCTGCGGCCCTCGCCCTTTAGGTGATTACTTCGCCCATCTCGCTGCTGGGGCTCCTGAAAGACAGCAGGACTCGGTCGCGACAGGGGCCGCCAGGCACGTCGTCGTAGCGGGGGAGGCTTGGTGCATCGCTGTGCTCTCGGGGCGGACAGCTGAAGGCATTGATGTTAGGTTTACTTAACCTAAAAGCTAGGGGCGTCGTGCCTTCGAGCCGGAGACCGTTCGAGCGGTCCGCCATGTCAGCCACGCCCGCGGGGTCGTGCGGATCGCACGTTCGGTGGTCGCAGACGCTGATCTGCGCCGGCGCATCCTGACGATGGCGCGCGCCCTTCGCCCGCCATCGCGAGAACCTGTGCGCCGTGGCCATGGTGGCCGTGCGCCGGGGGACGCAGGATCTTCCGGGAACTCGGTTGCGGGTACGGAGAACGAGGAGGCCGCACAGTGAGCATTATCAAGATCAATGCGATGGACATCCCGGAGGGCCAGGGGGAGGTGTTTCTCGAGCGTTTCGCGCAGCGGCCGCACCGCATTGAGGCCAGCGACGGCTTCGAGGGTTTCCAGGTTCTGCGCCCTAGTGACGAACGCGCGACCTGGCTCGTGGTCACCCGCTGGCGCGACGAGGCTGCCTACGAGGCATGGCAGGCCGGGCGGCCGCACCGCGATCCCGGCTCGGTGACCTATGCGACCGGCTGGGACGTGTGGTCCTTCGACGTGATCGAGGATGCATCACCGCAGGGGGAAAGCTCGCGATGAGCCTGGACGATGTTCAGCAGACGCTGTTCTTTCCGTTGATGGGCCGGGCCGCCGCCGCCCGGAGGTGGCCCGATCTCTTCCCCGACCCGTGGGCGCACCATGTGGCCCAGATCCGTGAGGCCGAGAGCATCTCGGCGGAGCAACTGGGTGCCTTCCCGGCGGCTGTCTACGGACTGCGTCACCTGCTCAACGTGATCGAGATCAACCGGTATCTCGCGCAGAAGCCGGGCGCCGCGGTCGTCAGCATCGGGTGCGGGCTGGACCGGCTCGTCGGTGAGGTAGGCGACCCGGACGCCACGATCTACAACCTGGACCTCCCCGAGGTCATTGAGATGCGGCAGCGGTGGATGGAACCGGCGGAACGGGAGGTGGACCTTCCGTATTCGGTGACTGATCATCGCTGGTTTGACGCGGTGGATGCTAGCCGCGGGCTCATCGCAGTGGCCGCGGGTGTCTTCTACTACATCGAGGTCGACGAGATCCGCGGGCTCGTGCGGACCATGGGCGACCGGTGCCGGGGCGGGCGCCTGTGCTACGACGCCGAGTCTCCGATGATGACGGCCGGCAGCGAGCGCAGCATCCGCAGAAACGGCACGCCCGGGGCCCGGATGCCTTTCCGGGTTAAGGATCCTTTCGAGGTCAGGAGCTGGAGCGAACGGATCCGCGATGTCCGGGTCGAGTTCGATTTCTTGTCGTATCTGGGGGAGCGCGCCGCACGGCTACCTGTGCCGCTGCGTGCTGCCTTCACAGGAATGCGACTGCTCAAGGGCATGTACGAGGTTGTCGTCACCTTCGAGGAGTGACCCCCCGTCCGCACCCTCACCTTCGGACACCGGCACCCTGAGCAGTGCGGCCGGAAGCTTGCCCTGAACCAATCCGCCGCCACTTGCGCCGGCAACATTCCCGCGCCGGAAATCCGCCAGCCATGAAGACGCACTTACGCCAGTAGCCGGACTGTGCCGGGGAGTGGTGCTGCGGGGAGGCCGGGCGAGCCTGGTGGCCGCTAGTTCGCCGAGTGGATCGTCAGGGCTGTCGGTTTTGGTGATGCGGTATGCAAGGTGACCGCAGCGCGTCCCGATGACTTCGCCGTGGTCCGCGAGCCGCGTTGCCCGGGAGGGGCTCTGGTTCAGCTCGGGAGCGTGATCGACGCCATGACATCGAATCTAGTACGTCATCTTAGATTCGGGTCCGCCGCCGTATCTTCGCCCGGCGGGAGCGGCCTATTGCACGAGAAAACCCGCCCCGGCTAGGTGACCTAGTCAGAGCGGGTTCTCGCTGGGGTGAGTGACGGGACTTGAACCCGCGACCACCTGGACCACAACCAGGTGCTCTACCAGCTGAGCTACACCCACCATGCCCCGTCTCGCGACGACGGCGGTGCCGGAGCGGAACCAGGCTGCGCCTGCGGGATCACCCGCAGGGCTGCCATCGTGACCGACCGGCGGCGACCATACTAACCCGAATCCTGGAGTGCTCGTGACCATCGTCCAGCCGGGCGTGCGGGCGGGCCCGGCTCCTCCCCGCCGTCCCGGGTAGCCCGGCTGTCCCCGCGGCTCCGTATCCTCTCCGCCTGCCCGGGTGCTGTCGCGCCCCGCGGGCAGGGTCCCGGCTCAGCTGGCCTCGTCGCTGCCTTGCCCGGGGCCGGTGCCGTTCTCCTGCGGCTCCCCGGGGGCGGGCGTGCCGTGGCGGGAGGCGATCTCCCGGACCGTGGGGGAGTCCGGGCCGGGGCCGGGCACGAACACGGCCTCCCGGTAGTACCGCAGCTCGGCGATGCTGTCGAGAATGTCTCCCAGGGCCCGGTGCCCGCCGTGCTTGGGCGGGGAGTTGAAATACACCCTCGGATACCAGCGCCGGGCCAGTTCCTTGATGGAGGACACGTCGACGTTGCGGTAGTGCAGGTACCCCTCCAGTTCAGGCATGTCCCGGGCGAGGAATGCCCGGTCAGTGCCGACGGTGTTGCCGCCTAGCGGCGCCTTGCCCGGCTCGGCCACGAACTGCCGCACGTACTCCAGCACCTGGCGCTGTGCCTGCGCCAGGGACAGCCCGCCGTCCAGTTCCGCCAGCAGGCCCGAGCCGAGGTGCATCTGCCGCACGAAGTCGCTCATCTGCGCCAGTGCCTCATCGGGCGGGGCGATGATGACGTCGATGCCCTCATCGAGAGCCGTCAGCTCGAAGTCCGTGACGACGGCCGCTACTTCGATGAGCGCGTCCTGTTCCAGGGACAGGCCGGTCATTTCGCAGTCGATCCAGACGATTCGGTCACCGTTGAGGCGGTTGGAGTCAGCAGGCACGCCCCCCAGGTTACGGCCCGGATGATGACCGTACAGCCGGCTCACCCGGTTATCCCCCGACCGGGGGGACTGGCCAGGGTCTGCCGGCGGCCGTCTCCCCTCCTTGCGGGGGCACTGGTGGCGGAGGGGGCGCGGGGGCGGTCCATCTGTGACCGTTCCCCGCTGGGCCACCCGGAAAACGGCGGGGGCGCGCGACCCGCCTCACCCCGTCGCCCCAGGGCATGCTGCGGCCGCCTCGCGCGGGGGCGGGGCGGGTTCCGCGTATGTGCGTAAGCCGCCGTACTCCGAGGGGATGACGATGGAGCTGACCCCCGTGCGCGACATTTCCGGCGCGCGGGTGCTGGCCAGGCTGGGCGACTCGGTGACCCGGCCACATCAGCCCGGCCGGGGCGATCAAGCCCGGCAGCCCGGCCGGGGAGCACCTGGCCGCCCGCGGCGTGGCCGTCAGGCCGGCCCTCGCGTGCGGGGGGCGGAATGTTCGCCGGAGTGCGGATCGGCTGTGTCCGCCGGGCCTAGCGCGGGGAACCCAGACACGAGTGCACGTCTGCGAGGACGTCATCTGTGCCCGGTCCACGCGGGGGAGCGGACGGCGGGCGAGGGTCTTTGTGATGGCCCTGGCCCGGTCCTTGCGCGGGGGAGGAGGCACGCACATGCCGGAGCGCTCGGCCGAGAACCCCCGTCCGTGCGGGGGAGGCCGTTCGGCTGCGTGCGCGGCTGGCACGTACGCTGGACGGCGAGCGTTGGCCGCATGAGCGTCGAAGGTGAGCCAGAGGTGGGCGAATGAGCGCAGGTCCCGGCATATCGGGTGCCCGCCCCGGTGGGGCCGGCCGAGTGGTCCGCGACAACTGCTCCCGCAGGCCCCTGCTGCGGCGGTGGCTCGTCCTGGCGGTGGTCGCGGTGGCGTTCCTGGCGGCCGCGTGGGCGCTGCCGGCCGTGATCGGCTCCGAGATCGGCTCCCGTACTGCGCTGATTTCGGCGCTGATCGCGCTGATACCGGTCGGTATCGTCATCCCGTCGATGACGCCGTCGAACTCCTCGCGGCGCAGGAACAAGATGAACAGCA
>CAMCQD010000052.1 GCA_945876925.1 uncultured Dermatophilus sp. | reverse complement strand
ACGAAGGTGTCCAATTCGGGCCGGACCGTGACGGTCTCGATTTCCGAAGGGGCCACCCTGGACGCTCAGGGGAGGTATTCCTCCTCCCCGGTGGGTACCGTGCGCGAGGTCGAGATGACCCTGCGACAGGTCGCCGGGCAGTGGCGGATCGCGGCGCTGCCGGACGATTTCGGGCTGTGGCTCTCGCAGTTCTACTTCGACCGGGCCTACCGTGAATCCCAGGTCGCGTACGTGTCCGCCACCGGTTCCACGCTGGTGCCCGACTGGCGGCGGTTCCAGGCGGGGCCCGGGTTGTCTACTTCGCTGGCCCGTTCGCTGCTCGACCCGGTGCCGGAGTACCTGGCCCGCGCGGTCCGCAGCGGGTTCGCCTCGGGTACTTCGCTGGCGGTGAACGCGGTCCCGGTCACCTCCGGGGTGGCCTACATCGACCTCACGTCGCGGGCGCTGGCGATGGATGCCTCCTCCCGGCGCGCCGCCTGGGCGCAGGCGCTGCGCACCATGCGCCAGGTACCCGGTGCCAGTGACGTGTCATTGCAGGTTGAGGGCCGCCCGCTCGATATCGGCGGCAGCACCAGCTCCCCGCGGACGATCGCCGACCTGGGGTTCGAGGGTGCCCCGGACCGCTCGGCGGTGGTGCTGCGCCGGGTTGGTGACGGGCTGATGCCGGTCAGCTCGACCTCGTTCCCCAGCCAGGTGGATGCCCCCGGCGTGCCGGGGCTGCCCACGGTCCCGGCGAGCTGGGCCCGGCTGGGGGTCTCGCTGGATCTGCGCGATGTCATGGGCGTGAGCGCCGACGGCGGCCGGGTGGCCCGCTGGATCGCCGGGGAGCAGGTGCCGGTCACCGTGCCGGGCAGCCGGATCACCCAGCCCGCCTTCGACCGGTTCGGGCGTCCGTGGCTGGGCGGCGTCGCGGCCGATGGCACGCCCGCGATCTGGACGCTGGCCGCGGCCCCCGCCTCCGGGAAGCCGGCTTCCGGGGTCAGGCGGGTGCAGGCGGGCTGGCTGCGCGGCCGGGAGCTCATCGACGTGCGGCCCTCGCCTGAGGGGGCCCGGCTGCTCGTGCTCAGCAAGGAGCCTCAGGGCCGTTACCATCTCGACCTGGCCGGGATCATCCGCGATGAGCAGCAGACCCCGGTAGCCCTGGACTCGGCCTGGCCGGTGGGCGGCGATGTCGCCGTCGCCTCCTCGGCGATGTGGATCGACGACCACACCCTCGGGGTGGTCGGGGCGCGGGTGCCTAGCGGCGAGCCTGCCCCGCTCGTGGTACCGCTGGCTTCGGCGACGATCGAGTACCCGCCGATCACCGGGCTCAAGTCGCTGGTGTCCCTCGGCGGCGAGCGCGGCCTGGTGGGGGTGACCACCGCCAATGAGGCAGTGCGGCGCATCGGGGCGGCCTGGCAGAGCGTGGGCTCGGCCACGGATGTCATCGTCCCGGGCCGCTGACCCCCGGCCCGGACGCCTGCCCTGGCGGCGGTGACTGTGGACGAGCGTGCCCGCACGGTCCCCGCCGGGCATGCTCTCAAGGGTGAGCCTCCTGCTCGACGCCCTCGACCTGGTGCTCCCGGCATGCTGCGGCGGCTGCGGCGCGGCCGGCACCCGGTGGTGCCCCCGGTGCGCCGCCCGTAGCGGCATCCCGCCGGGGCGCCCGTTCGCGATCGATCTGCCTGCCGCCGGGAGTTCCCCGGGGCCGCCGCGCACGTGGGCGTCGGCCTGGTTCACCGCGGGGCTGGCCCGCGCCCTGGTGGCGTACAAGGACGGTTCCCGCCGGGATCTGGCTGCGGTGCTCGGCCGGGGGCTGGGCGCGGCGATCGGCGCGGCGCTGACCGGCCTGGGAGCGGTCTCGCAGGTGCTGGTGGTGCCGGTGCCCTCGTCGGCGCGGGCCCGGGCCCGGCGCGGGGATGTCCCGTTGCATGCCCTGGTGAGGGTCGCATTGCGGGAGGGGGTGCTTCCCCTGCCGTCCTGGGGGCCCGGCGGGGTCGGCGGGTCCGGCTCAGGGGCGGGCTGGGCTCCGCTCACGTTTGCCAGGCTGCTGCGCCAGCGCCGCCGGGTAGCCGATCAGCGTGGCCTGGACCGGGCGGCGCGAGCCCGTAACCTGCACGGATCCATGTGCCTGCGGACCCGTCCGGGCCGGCTGAGCCTCCCGGTGCCCGCGGTGATCGTGGTCGATGACGTGTGCACCACCGGGGCGACCCTCACCGAGGCGGCCCGGGTGCTGCGCGCGGCCGGTGCGCCGCAGGTGGTGGCGGCCGTGGTCGCGGCGACGCCGCCGCGGGCGGACCGGTGCGCCTGGGCCCCATGAACGCCCCCGGTCATCTAACGTTCATATATCGGCACGTGTCAGCGCCTGTCATTGCCGGTGATCGTCGTGCTGGTCACCGGGCCCGGCGGGGCTGGCCGTCCCGGTAGCGCAGGACGGAAGAGGTGATGCCCCACTCGCGAAGGCGAGCATCCGCGGGGCACGTGGTCTGGTCGGCAGCCGGACGGGGAGCCCCGCCTACGGCGCCGATCGAGCGCAGCCAGAGTCAGCGACTCTCCCAGGAGGTTCTCATGGAACTGACCGTCACCGCGCGACACGTCCAGGTTTCCGAGCGTTTCCGCCGCCTATGCGGCGACAAGCTCGCCAAGATCGAGCAATACGCCCCGCGGACGCAGCGTGTCGAGGTCGTCGTCAGTGAGGAAACGAGCCGAGGTGCCCCCAAGGGCAGCGAGCGGGTGGAGATCACCTGCATCGCCAAGGGGCCGGTTCTGCGTGCCGAAGCGTATTCGGACGACAAGTACTCCGCGCTCGACCTGGCCCTGGACAAGCTATCGGAGCGGATCCGGCGGGCGAACACCAAGCGCAAGGTGCGCCGTCGCTCTGGTCCCGATCTGGGCGCGGCGACGGCCGATCTGGCGATCGCGGCGCTGGGGAACGGGGCCCGCGAGCCCGCGCCGGAGGCTGCGGAGGCGCCGGCGGACGAGGCTGACGAGCTTGACGCCCGCCTGGGTGCTTCCGGGGAGTCGCCGGTGCACGTGCGCGAGAAGGTGCACAGCTCGCCGCCGATGTCGCTGGATCAGGCGCTGTACAGCATGGAGCTGGTCGGGCATGACTTCTTCCTGTACCAGGACAAGGAGTCCGGCCGTCCTTCGGTGGTGTACCGCCGCCGCGGCTGGGACTACGGGGTCATCCAGCTGGAGGTGACCGAGGAGTTCCCGGCGGCCATGTGACCGGTGCGCCGGCGGGTCCTGGCTCGCCGGCGCTGGCCGGCTAATGCTCGTCGATGGCGGCCCGCCACGCTAAGGGGGCCGCCATCGGCATGAGCGCCGCTCGCGGGCTGGGGCCCGCCACGGATGGATCCGTGAACGATTCCGCGGCGGGCAGCGTTTAGCCTAAAGACAGATCACGTTGACAGGCGGGCGGCCACTGGCCGCCGCACCAGCCGGTGGCCGTCAGGCCGCCCTTGCACAGGAGTGTTCGTGCCAGCAATTATCGACCGAGTTCTGCGCGCCGGTGAAGGCCGGATCGTCAGGCACCTGGAAGGCATCGCCGCACAGGTCAACGCGATCGAAGAAGATTTCCAGGCGCTCTCGGATGCTGAGCTGCGCGCCGAGACCGATGTCTTCAAGAAGCGGCTCGCCGATGGCGAGTCCCTGGAGAGGCTGCTCCCGGAGGCTTTCGCCGCGGTTCGCGAGGCCAGCGTCCGCACGATCGGGAAGCGTCATTTCGACGTGCAGATCATGGGCGGCGCGGCGCTGCACATGGGTAATGTCGCCGAGATGAAGACCGGTGAGGGGAAGACGCTGGTCGCGACGCTGCCCAGCTATCTCAACGCGCTCACCGGAAAAGGCGTGCACGTCATCACCGTCAACGACTACCTCGCTCAGTATCAGTCCGAGCTCATGGGCCGTATTCACCGGATGCTCGGCATGGAAACCGGTTGCATCCTCGCCTCGATGAACCCGGACGCGCGCCGGGCCGAGTACGCCAAGGACATCACCTACGGCACCAATAACGAATTCGGCTTCGATTACCTGCGCGACAACATGGCCTGGCAGACCGCCGAGCTTGTGCAGCGCGGGCACAATTTCGCCATCGTTGACGAGGTCGACTCGATCCTCATCGACGAGGCGCGTACTCCGCTCATCATCTCCGGGCCGGCCGATCAGGCGACCCGCTGGTATGTGACGATGGCTCACCTGGTCCGCCAGCTCGAGCGCGGCGATGGCGGCGACCGGATGCGCGGCATCGCCCCGCACGGCGATTACGAGGTCGATGAGAAGAAGCGCACCGTCGGCGTCCTGGAGCCAGGGATCGCCAAGGTCGAGGACTACCTGGGCATCGACAATCTCTACGAGAGCGCGAATACCCCGCTGATCGGCTACCTCAACAACGCCATCAAGGCCAAGGAACTGTTCCGGCGCGATAAGGATTACGTCGTCATCGACGGGGAGGTGCTCATCGTCGATGAGCACACCGGGCGGATCCTGCCCGGCCGGCGCTACAACGAGGGCATGCACCAGGCCATCGAGGCCAAGGAAGGCGTCCAGATCCAGAACGAGAACCAGACGCTGGCCACGATTACCCTGCAGAACTACTTCCGGCTATACGGCAAGCTGTCCGGGATGACCGGTACGGCGCAGACCGAGGCCGCCGAACTGCACCAGATCTACAAGATGGGCGTCGTGCAGATCCGCACCAACCGGCCGATGATCCGGGTGGACCAGCCGGACCTGGTGTACCGCACCGAGATCGCCAAATTCGATGCCGTGGTCGAGGACATCGTCGAGCGGCATCGCCGGGGCCAGCCGGTCCTGGTCGGTACCACCTCGGTCGCCAAGAGCGAGTACCTCAGCACGAAGCTGCGCGAACGGCACGTGCGCCACGAGGTGCTCAACGCCAAGCATCACGCCCGTGAGGCCGCGATCGTCGCCGAGGCGGGGCGTAAGGGCGCGGTCACGGTGGCGACGAACATGGCCGGCCGCGGGACCGACATCATGCTCGGCGGCAATCCCGAGTTCCGCGCGGTGCGCTCGCTGCACAACCGGGGCCTGTCGCCGGAGGTGACCCCGCAGGAGTACGAGCGGGCGTGGGATGAGGCCCTGGCGCAGGCCGAGGCCGAGGTCGCCGCCGAGCACGATGAGGTGACCGAGCTGGGCGGGCTGTACGTGCTGGGTACCGAGCGGCACGAGTCCCGCCGGATCGATAATCAGCTGCGCGGCCGGTCGGGCCGTCAGGGCGACCCCGGCGAGAGCCGGTTCTACCTGTCGCTTCAGGACGATCTCATGCGCATGTTCAATGCCGCGCTGGTCGACCGGTTCATGCAGGCCGCCCGGATGGATGACGCCGTGCCGATCGAGCACAAGATCGTCACCCGCTCCATTCAGAGCGCCCAGACCCAGGTGGAGGGGCGTAACTTCGACATCCGCAAGAACGTCCTCAAGTACGACGACGTGCTCAACACCCAGCGCAAGGTCATCTACGGCGAGCGGCGCCGGGTCCTCGGCGGGGAGGACCTGCATCAGCAGATCCGCTTTTTCATCACCGATGTCATCACCGACATCGTGCATTCGGCGACTTCCGGCAGCTTCGCCGATGAATGGGACCTGGATGAGCTGTGGCGCGACCTGGAGCAGGTCTACCCGGTTTCGGTGCAGTGGTCCGAGCTGGCGGAGGCGGCCGGGGGCCGCGGTTCGCTGACTCCCGCGATGCTCATCGAGGAGCTGGTCTCGGATGCCCAGCACGCCCTGGACCGGCGCGAGGAGCATTTCGGTAAGCGGGCCATGCGCGAGGTGGAGCGCCGTGTGGTGCTCTCGGTGCTGGACCGCAAGTGGCGTGAGCACCTGTACGAGATGGACTATCTCAAGGAGGGTATCGGCCTGCGCGCGATGGCCCAGCGTGACCCGGTTGTCGAGTACAGCCGGGAGGGCTACCAGATGTTCCAGGCGATGATGGAGGCGATCAAGGAAGAGGCGGTGTCCTTCATCTTCCTGGGCGATATCAGCGTCGACCCCAGCCAGCTGCCCCCGGAGGAGCCTGGTGCCGAGGATGCCGAGGCGGTGCATGGCACGGGCCTGGATGAGCCCGGGCGCACGGGTTTGCACTACTCCGGCGGCGGGCTGGAGGAGAACGACGGCGAGGGTGATCCTCCGGCGTCGTCCCCGGCGCCGGAGGATGAGGCCAGCGGCCAGGAGGCGGTGCCGCAGACCCGGAGGGAGCGCCGGGCCGCCACCCGCCGCCGTCGCCGGAAATGACTCCCCGGGCCGCAGGCTGAAACCAGCGGCCAGGCCCGGAACCTGCGAACCCGGGAGGCACTGGCGGCGGGTGGCCCGGGGAGTCAGGTGAAGCGCAGTTCGGTGACCTGCCAGCGCCCGTCGCGTCCTTGCAGGCGCAGGGCCATGGCGCGCGCGTACCGGGTGTCGTCGAGCACGACAGCCGCCTCGTAGACCCCGGGCGCGGGGGAGCAGCCGATGACCTGGCGTACTCGCATGCCCCGGTGGAGGCTGCGGTGATGGGTGCCCGGCACCCGGCGGCGCCGTTCGACTGAGGCGTACACCCCTGGTGAGGTGACTCGCACGATGTGCGCGAGCGGCCGGTTCGCGCACATCACCTCGACCAGGGTCAGGGCGATGTGGGCGGCGAAGGTCCGGGCGTCCGGCAGTGCGGCGGCCGCGGTGCCCCCAGGGCCGGCTGGCGTTCCCGGGCCTGCGGGGACTGCGCGCAGGCGCGGCCGGGGGGCGGGTAGTTCCAGTTCGAGGGTGCCCTGCACCGGGCGGAGCCGGCCGGGGCCGGCTGATCCGGTGCCTAGGGAAGGCCCTGCGGGGGAGGCGCCCCGGGAGCGGGCCGCCGGGGCTGTCCCTGAACGTGCCCCGGCGGCCGCTGATGCCCCCGGTCCCGAGCCGGCCCCTGAACTGGCTCGGGACCCGGGGGGTGAGCCGGGCCAGGGCCCGGCTAGCTCGAGTGGCGCTGGCGTGCGCGCCGGGACCGTGCGTACCCGCCAGGTCGGCGCGACTGGCTCGCTGCAGGCAACTGACACTGCGGCACCCTCTCGTTTCGGCCCGTGGGCTGTCCCGGTCTCTTCTCGTCGCACTTTAGTCGCGCATCATGCAGTTTGATGCAGTTTGATGCTGATCTGTGGATAACCCGGGTCCGGCTGCCGGTTGCTGTGGTGCGCCCTGGGCTTGTTGGGTGGTATCCGGTCAGGGAAGGGGGTCCGCACATGCGCTGGGAGCGTCTGTTCACCGATCTTGAGGGCATGCTCGACGAGCACGAGCGAGCGAGCCGCGAGTCCGAGATCGCAGACCGGGTCAGACGTGAACTAGCGCGGGTGGAGCTGTCGGACCGGTTCCGCGCCAACGACGGCCGGATCGAGCTGCTGCTGCGAGGCGGGCGCCTCGTCCGCGGCGAGGTGCTGGACGCCGGGGCGGACTGGGTCGTGGTGGACGAACGCCACCGCGGCGAGGTGCTCATCCCGCTGCACGCCGTCATCGAGGCGACCGGGCTGGGGCGCTCGGTGGCCACGCCGTCCGATCCGCGCCGCCGCCTGGGCCTGGGTCACGCCCTGCGCGTGCTCGCCCGGCACCGGGTGCCGGTGGTCGTCGAGGATGAGCTGCGCCGGGTGCGCACCGGCACGGTCGATATCGTCGGGGCGGATTTCTTCGAGCTCGCGCAGCATCCGCCGGAGTCGGCCCGGCGCACGCGTAACGTGCTGGCCTCCCGGGTCATCCCGTACCGGTCGATCGTGGCTATTACGACCAACCTGGATCAGCGGGCGTCGTCGGCGTTCGCCGCCGAGGCGAGCTCATCGCGCGGCACCGGCGACGCCGGGTTCTCGGCGAGGTAGGCGCGGGTCTGGGCGTACATCCGCTGGATGTAGGCCTCCAGCTCGGTCGCCTCGACGCGCCACTGGCCCCGGCCCCCGATCCGGATGGCAGGCAGGTCGCCGCTGCGGACCAGGGCGTATGCCTGAGCCGAGGAAATGTTGAGGATCTCGCAGACATCGGACAGCAACAGGAATCGCGCTGCCATGGAGTCTCCTTCGCACATCGGAACGTGCCGGCGGGCCCGGGCGGGCCGGATCGGGCCAGCCCGGCGCAGGTAACCGCCGGTACCGGCCCGGTGTGGGTCGTCACGTTGACCGTAGGGTGTCGATCGACGCGAGTGTAGTCCAGGGGACATGCGACGCGGACGAGGTTGTGGATAACCCTGCCCGGAGTCGATGGCGCACCGCGACGGGCCGCTCGCTCATAGAAGGGACCAGGTATTCGTGAAGCACGTCCGCGTCCGGGTCCTGCTGGCAGGCCAGGTCGGTTCGCTGCGCGCCACGCTGTCCGGCTCCGCCGGGGTGGAGGTCGCCGCCGAGTGCGAGGACGTCACCGCGTTGCTCGCCGCCGCCGAGGCCCGCCTGGGTGAGGTCGCGCTGGTCGCCGGGGACCTGGACGGCCTGGACCGTCCGGCGGTCTCAGCGCTGCACGCCCGGGGTATCGCGGTCGTCGGCGCGGTCGGCACCGGCGACAGCACCGCCTCCAAGCAGCTGCGCCGGATGGGCGTGGACGCGCGGATCTTCGTCGACTCCAGCCCGGAGGCGGTCGCCCGGGCCCTCACCGACGCCAGGGGGCACCGGCGCCCGAATCCGGCGCTGCGCTCCGCTCCGCGGGGTGCCGGGGCAGCCGGCTCGGAGCAGGATCTGTCCGGGGTGATCTGGCGGCAGGCCTCGCCGACTTCGCTGCCGCTGGTGTACGGGGTCGCCCGGCGGCAGGTGATCGCCGTCTGGGGCCCTACCGGGGCGCCCGGCCGCTCGACCATCGCCGCAGGCCTGGCCGGGGCGCTGGCCCGGCGCGGCCTGGAGACCCTGCTCATCGACGCGGACTCCTACGGGGGCGCCCAGGCGAGCATGTTCTGCCTGCTCGATGAGGCGCCCGGGCTGGTCG
>CAMCQD010000051.1 GCA_945876925.1 uncultured Dermatophilus sp. | reverse complement strand
AATCAAAGGTGACCATGACGGGCATTCCCACGCCGACCGTGGTCTTATCGGGCAGTACCCGGTAGGTGGCGTCGACCTTCGGGCGCAGCGTGGAGAATGTCCGGCTGGCCGTGGTAGCGATTCCGTCGGCGTTCCTGGCCGAGGCAACTACCTTGTAGCTGGTGTCGAGGGCGAGTTCCTCGACATTACGCCACACCCCGTTGAAGTCCACGTGCCCGGGAATGGTCGATTTACCGTCGGCGCTAGTCAGCACGACCGAGTCGATGACGCCTGAGGACCCTACCGTGCCGATCTCAAGGACATCACCGGGTTTGAGGTTAGTCGCTTTGTCTTTCACCGAGAAGGTCAGCTGCGCCGGGGCCGCTGGCTGGGCTGGCTTAGCTCCGGCGCAGGCTGACAGCGCCAGCATGACCGCGACGCTGGCGCTGAGCAGCGTTCCGGTACGGCATGTAAAGGTGCTCAGCTGATACTCCGACCGGGTGGCCAACATGCGTTCCCCTGCTCTGCTTCACGGGTGCCGGCATAGGCGGCTATTTTCTCCTTCCCCCTGCCTCAAGAATGCCACCGGAATCACGAAGCAGCCAATCAGATGGCGGCCACGGCGGCGGATGCACGCATCCGCCGCAACGAACTCCTTGCGCGCACATGCGAATACGCCAGCAGGCGGGGCCGCCGGCCACTCCCGGCACGCCCCGCCTGCTGGCGTATCGGGCTTCAGAAGATGTCGCCGCGGAAGTACTCGAACGTCCACCCCAGCAGCGATACCGCGCCGAGGACGACGCCGATGATGAACACCCACCAGCCAACCGCCAGGCCGAGGAAGAGCAGGGTCCCGGAGAAGGCGAGCATCACCGGCCAGCCCGATCCGGGGCTGAAGAAACCGTAGTCGCCCGCGCCCTGGCTGATCTGGGCGCGCGGATCATCCCCCGGGGCCGGGTCGAGCTTGCTAGCGGCATGCCGCAGGTAGAACGCCGACATCGCCGACATGCCCGCGAGCAGGAACAGCGTCACGGTGCCGACCATCTCGCTCCAGCCGGTGAACAGTGAGTACAGCGTCGCGGTCGGGATGAAGAACACCGCCATCATCCACAGCACGCCAGAGGTGATCCTCATGACAGCTCGCTTCCTTCCTTACGCTCCGGCGCAGGAGCCGACCCGGCCAGCTGGGCGAGCACCGCCTGATCGGCCTGCGGGCTGGCCACCTGATCGGCCTGCGGATGGTGCAGGTCGAATGCCGGGCGCTCGGAGCGGATCCGCGGGATCGAGGTGAAGTTATGCCGCGGCGGCGGGCAGGAGGTCGCCCATTCGAGCGACCCGCCGTAGCCCCACGGGTCGTCCACGGTGACCTCGGGCGCGTACTTCCACGTCTTCCAGACGTTGTAGAAGAACGGCAGCATCGAGATCGCCAGCAGGAACGAGGCGAACGTGGAGATCTGGTTGAACACGGCGATGTTGTCTCCGACGAGGTAGTCGCCGTACCGCCGCGGCATGTTCTTGATGCCCAGCAGGTGCTGCACCAGGAAGGTGCCGTGGA
Source organism: uncultured Dermatophilus sp. (assembly GCA_945876925.1). GTDB lineage: Bacteria > Actinomycetota > Actinomycetes > Actinomycetales > Dermatophilaceae > Dermatophilus. Next base: position 7,415 of record CAMCQD010000051.1, on the reverse strand, counting down.
AGCCGGAGAACAACAGCCAGAAGTGGATCTTGCCCAGCCGCTCGTCGAGCATCCTGCCGGTGAGCTTGGGCCACCAGAAGTAATACCCGGCGAACATCGCGAACACGACCGTGCCGAAGACGGTGTAGTGGAAGTGCGCCACCACGAAGTACGTGTCGGACAGGTGGAAGTCCAGTGCCGGGCTGGCCAGCACGACCCCGGTCAGTCCTCCGAACAGGAAGGTCACCAGGAAGCCCAGCGCCCAGAGCATCGGCGTCTCGAAGGTGAGCGAGCCGCCCCACATGGTGCCGATCCAGTTGAAGAACTTCACCCCGGTCGGCACGGCGATGAGCATCGTCATGATGGAGAAGAACGGCAGCAGCACCTGGCCGGTGACGTACATGTGGTGGGCCCACACGGTGACTGACAGGGCCGCGATCGCGATCGTCGCGAAGACGATGCCCTTGTAGCCGAAAATCGGCTTGCGGGAGAACACCGGGAAGATCTCCGAGACGATGCCGAAGAAGGGCAGCGCGATGATGTAGACCTCCGGATGCCCGAAGAACCAGAACAGGTGCTGGTAGAGGATCGGCCCGCTGTGCGAGGGATCGTAGATGTGCATGCCGTAGAGCCGGTCACCGGCCAGGGCCACCCACGCCGCGGTGAGCACCGGGAAGGCCATGAGCACCAGGATCGAGGTGACCAGCACGGTCCAGGAGAACACCGGCATCCGGAACATCGTCATGCCCGGGGCCCTCAGGCACACGATCGTCGTGATGAAGTTGACCGCGCCCATGATGGTGCCGAATCCGGTCACGGCGAAACCGAGCAGCCACAGGTCCCCGCCCAGGCTCGGGCTGTAGGTGGCGTTCGACAGCGGGGTGTAGGCGAACCACCCGAAGCTGGCGGCGCCCTCCGGTACGAGGAAGCCCGCGCAGGCCATCAGCCCGCCGAACAGGTACAGCCAGTAGGCGAGCGCGTTCAGCCGCGGGAACGCCACGTCGGGGGCGCCGATCTGCAGCGGCAGCAGCGCGTTGGCGAACCCGGAGAACAACGGGGTGGCGAATAGCAGCAGCATGATCGAGCCATGCATGGTGAACATCTGATTGAACTGCTCGAGGTTCTGCACCACTTGCAGGCCCGGGGAGAACAGCTCGCTGCGGATGACCAGCGCCAGCAGGCCCCCGAAGACGAAGAACGCCATCGAGGTGATGAAGTACAGGTTCCCGATCACCTTGTGATCGGTGGTCGTGAAGATAGTCCGGATGAGGCTCCCCTTGGGACCGCGCTCATGAGGCGTGGCATCCGCCCGGTCGAACATTGAGGTCATCAGATTCACCCCCTGGTCGGAATGGCCTCGGGCTGATGCGGGGCCAGCAGCTCACGGTTGAGATCGGTGCCCAGGTAGCCGGTCTTGCCCTGGTCGCGCAGCGACTGCAGGTGCGCCCGGTATTCCTGCTCGGGAACGACCTTGACGTTGAACAGCATGGTCGCGTGGTAGGCCCCGCACAGCTCGGCGCACTTGCCCTGGAAGGTGCCCTCGCTGGTGGGCACTACCTGGAACCGGTTGACATTGCCGGGAACCATGTCGAGTTTCTGCTGGAACACCGGCACCCAGAATGAGTGGATGACATCGCGCGAGGTCAGCCGGAACTCGATGCGCTTGTTCACCGGCAGCACCAGGGTCGGCAGGCTGGCCTCGTCCCCCGGCTGGCCAGTGAGCGTGGCCTGCACGCCGGAGTCGTGCACGTTCTCGCCGACGTAGTTGAAATCCCAGCTCCACTGCTTGCCGACCACGTTGACGATGACGTCGGGGGTCTGCGAGGAATCCATGAGGATCTGCTCGTCGCGGTAGGTGTAGTAGAAGACGACGCCCACCATCATCACCGGCACGATGGTGTACAGGATCTCGATCGGCACGTTGTAGCGCAGCTGCGGCGGCAGGCCGACATCGTCCTTGCGGCGGCGGAACCTGATGACGCAGTAGATCGTCAGGCCCCATACGAGGGCACCGACGCCCCAGGCGGCGATCCACATGCCGATCCATAGATCCGTGACCCGCTCGGCTCCGGTGGTGGTCCCGCGCGGCAGGAAGCCGCTGGCGGGGTCACCCAGTTCGCCGCACGCGGTCAATGTGGCTATCAGCACAACGCCAAGGCCCAGCGCGGCGGCGGATCGCCGCGTACGCCGCCGGGCCGGGGGGTGAGGTAGCGCGCGCAAAGTGCACCTTCCGTCGGGTTCGATCGGCACCTATCGGCGATACCAACTGAGATGCAGCTCACGTTGGCACTTAGCTCAGCATACGGCCAGCCGAACCCGATTCGGCCTCCGGCGACCATGCGTAAGAACCGAATTCCATACTCGGCCCAGTATGCGAGACCCCGGTTCCGGGTATCCGCTGGCCACCGTGCGAGGTAGCCGGCCCGTCCTGGGGCAGCGCCTCCCGGAAGGGCCGGTCAGTCCCCGTAACCGTCCTGGCGCTCACGGGTCAGGCACGATGGCGCCCGCCGCCGCAGCCGGGCGAAACCCTCCGGCTCGGGCAGGTCAACCGCCCGGGCCAGGCGGCGCAGGTAAGCGGACCGGTCAAGCTCGGTCGCGCCCAGGCTGGCGAGGTGATCGGTGAGCCACTGGGTATCGATGATCCGGCCGGGGCGCCCGTCCCCGGCCATGATGGCGGCCAGCTCGGCCAGCGCCACCTTGGAGGCGTCCCGCACGGAGTGGAACATCGACTCCCCTGCGAACAAGCCGCCGATGAGCACCCCGTACAGCCCGCCGGCGAGCTCCCCGCCGCGCCACACCTCGATCGAGTGGGCGTGGCCCAGGTGGTACAGCCCGGAGTAGGCGGCCACGATGTCGGCGGTGATCCAGCCGCCGGTGCGCCCCGAGTCCGCGCACCGGCCGATGACCTGCTCGAACGCCTGGTCACACGTCACTTCGAAGTGAGCGGCCGACTTGCGCAGGGACCGGCTGATCCGCATGTCCGCCGGTTCAAGCACGCCGCGGCGCTCCGGGCACCACCAGCCCATCGGCGGGCGGCCGCCGGGCCCGATCCCCATGGGGAACACCCCGATCCGGTAGGCGGCCAGCAGCGTCTCCGGGGAGAGGTCGCCGCCGACGCCGACGACGTCCTCCCCGGGCAGCATCACCAGCTGCGGCAGGCCGGCCCGGCCTGGCCTGCCGCCGGGCGGGCGGCGCCGGATCATGCTCAGCCGAACGCGGGCAGGTGCGCACCGATCTCGGCAGCGGCCTCCTGACCGTAGGTTTCCGCAAGCCGGCTGGCCGCGCCGCCCAGCTCGTCCTCGTACTCCTGGGTGCCCACGCTCTCGACGACGTGCGTGGCGAGCAGGCAGCCCACCTGGGCGCAGCGCTCGTGCGGCAGGCCCCAGGACAGCCCGGCCAGGAAACCGGCCCGGAAGGCGTCGCCCACGCCGGTCGGGTCGGCGACCCGGCGGGCGGGCACGACGCCGACGCGGATCGGGGCCGAGCCGTTGCTGGTGACCACGGCGCCGTCCTTGCCCTGGGTGGTGATCCGGGTGGTGACCCGCTCGGAGATCTCCCCGGCCGACCAGCCGGTCTTCTGCTCAGCCAGGCGGGCCTCGTACTCGTTGGTGAACAGGTACCGGGCGCCGTCGATGAGGCGGCGGATCTCCGCGCCGCTCATGGAGGCAAGCTGCTGGGAGGGGTCGGCCGCGAACGGGATGCCGCGGTCCCGGCATTCATCGGTGTGCCGCAGCATGGCCTGCGGGTCGTTCGGGCCGATGAGGACGAGGTCGAGACGGCCGAGACGGCCGGCGACCGGGCCCAGCTCGATCTCGCGGGCCTCGCTCATCGCCCCCGGGTAGAAGGTGGCGATCTGAGCCGACTCGGTGTCGGTGGTGCACGTGAACCGGGCGGTGTGCCGCCGGGTGGAGACGCGCACCGCCGAGCAGTCGACGCCGTGCCGCTCCAGCCAGGAGCGGTAGTCGGCGAAGTCGACCCCGGCCGCGGCGACCAGCACCGGCCGCAGCCCGAGCACGGCCATGCCGAAGGCGATGTTGCCGGCCACACCTCCCCGGCGCACCTGCAGGTCGTCGGCGAGGAAGGACAGCGAGACCTGGTCGAGTTTCTCGGCGACGAAGGAGTCAGAGAACCGCCCGGGGAAGGTCATCAGGTGGTCATTAGCCAGGGAACCGGTGATCGCGATACGCACGCCGTAACCGTAGTCGACGCCGGCGGCCGGGGCCGCCAGCGTGTCCCTCGCGCCGCAGCCCCGCTGGCGGCGGGGCCAGGGGATCACTGCGCACCGGGTACCCGGGGCTCCCGGTGCGGGGCTCCCCGGGCATGCCGCACCGGCCGGAGGGGAACCCCGGCCGGTGCGCTACTGGTCAGCTCAGCTGAAGCTGTCCCCGCACGCGCACGAGCTGCTCGCGTTGGGGTTGTCGATGGTGAAGCCCTGCTTCTCGATGGTGTCGGAGAAGTCGATGGTGGCGCTGTCCAGGTAGGGCGCGCTCATCCGGTCGACGACGACCTCGACGCCATCGAAGTCGACGATCGCGTCGCCGTCGAGGGTGCGCTCGTCGAAGTAGAGCTGATAGATCAGCCCGGAGCAGCCGCCCGGCTGAACGCCCACGCGCAGGCGCAGGTCGTCGCGGCCTTCCTGCTCCAGCAGGCTCTTGACCTTGGCGACGGCGACGTCGGTGAGCAGGACTCCGTGAGCCGCGCTGGTGTCATTCTGGACGGTCATATCTGACGTGCCTCTCGTCCGTGTGGTTCATCGGTTGTGCGTGGCGGGTTGTGGTTCACCGGACGGGATCCGGCGGTTGTGCCTGGCCGGGCGCGCCCCGCGGGCATTCGCCCGGCGACGCGCGGATCGCTAGCGGCCCGCGCCGGAGCGGCCAGGCGGCCCGGGCCGTTCGGTAAGGCTACCCGTATGCCAGCCGGGTGACCCGGATCGCATAACGCCATCGTGGTGCCGGTGTGTTCCCGCCGGGGGTGGTTCCTGCCCGCCGTCCGCGTACTGGTCCGCAGTCCGGGCCGCTCAGCACGACCACGTGGCCGCCAGCCGGGCGGCCCGCGCCTCCAGGGTGCCCACCGGGTCGGCCATCGCCGCGTCAACCTGCACGCCGCCATCGGCGATGGCGTACGCGCCGCTAATGCCCGCAGCCATGGTGTCGCGCCGCCCGACCGCCAGCTGCCCGGCCAGCACGACGGTGGGAATCGCGTGCGCCAGCGCCGCCTGGGCCACCGAGCCCACCACCCCGGAGGCCAGCGAGCGGGCGTCGAGCACCCCCTGGCCGGTGACGACCAGATCATTGCCGACCAGCAGGTCGTCGAACTCCCAGGCGCGCATGACCGCCTCGACCGCGCTCTGGTGCACCCCGCCCAGGGCGAACAGCGCGAACCCCAGGCCCCCGCCGGCCCCGGCGCCGGGCAGCCGGTCGATCCGCACCGGCCGTCCGGTGAGCAGGTCGTCACGCGCCGGCAGGATCGCCTCGACCACGCCGACCAGCCGCCCCAGGGCGCGTTCGAGGATCTGGGACTGCGCGGCCGAGGCCCCCTTGACCGGGGAGGTGACCGCCGAGCAGCCGGTGAATCCCAGCAGCGGCATGAACTCGCTGCTGGCCGCGATGAGCTCGACCCCGGCCAGGGAATCGATCACGGATCCCAGGCCGTCAAGCTGCCCGGTGCCGAGGGCGGCCAGCGCCGCGCCCCCAGCCGCCAGCGCGGTGGTGTCCCCCGCGCCCAGGGCGGCCAGCAGGCCAGCGCCGCCGTCATTCGTGCCGGTGCCGCCCAGGGCGACCACCATCCGGCGGGCCCCGGCGCCCAGGGCGGCGTTCATCATCTGGCCGACCCCGTAGCTGCTGGTCACCATGGGGTTGCGCTCCCCTGCCCCGAGCAGGTGCAGCCCGGCCGCCTGAGCGGCCTCGATATAGGCGGTGAGCACGCCGCCCTCATCCACGAGCAGCACCGCCGCCGGGACGTCCCGGCCCAGCGGGTCGCTGACCGTCACGCCGATGCTCGTGCCGCCCACGGCGGCCTCGACCACGTCGACGAACCCGGGACCGCCCTCGGATAGCGGAGCCTGGGTGAGCACGTCGGCGGGCGCACGGCAGCTCCACCCGGCTGCCATGGCGCCGGCGGCCTGGATGGCCGTCAGCGTGCCGGAGAAGCTGTCGGGAGCGAGCAGGACGCGCACATGGACATGGTGCCCTACCGCAGCGGCCGTCATGACGACCGGGCACCTCGTGGCGCGCGCGCCGCTGAGGCGCCCCGGGCCGTCCCGGCGGGCGCCTCAGCGGCGGCCCAGGTGCTCCAGCAGCAGCGCCTCGGCCAGGCACGCGCGTTCGAACTCGGCCAGGTGCAGGCTCTCATCGGTGCCGTGCGCCCGCGTGTCCGGGTCCTCGACGCCCGTGACGAGGACGACCGCATCGGGGAACGCCTCCTGGAACTGGGCGATGAACGGGATCGAGCCGCCGATCCCGGCGTCCACCGGATCGGTGCCCCAGGCCTGGCGCATCGCCTGGCGGGCCGCGTCGGGCACGGGGCCCTCGGACGGCAGCGCCGACCCGGGTGCCTGGCTGGCCACCTCGATGCTCAGGCTCGCTCCCCAGGGCACGTGGGCTTCCAGGTGCGCGCGCAGGGCCGCGGCGGCCTGCCCGGCGTCCTGGCGCGGGTCGGTGCGCACCGAGATGACGGCCCGGCAGCGGGGCGTGAGCAGGTTGGCAGCCCCGGCGACCCCGGGGGCTTCGAAGCCGATCACGGTGATAGCGCTCTGATGCCACAGCCGGGAGGCGATCGTGCCCCGGCCGATGAGCTGCACCCCGGGCAGTGTCTGGGCGTCGGCGCGGATCTGCTCCTCGGCGTAGTCCGCCGAGGAGGTCACCGAGCCGGTCAGCCCGGCCACGGCGACCGAGCCGTCGTCGTGGTGCAAGGTGGCCAGCAGGCGGCACATCGCGGTGACCGCGTCCGGGACGACGCCGCCGAACATGCCCGAGTGCAGCCCGTGGCTGAGCGTGGCGAGCTCGAGGATGAGCACGACGTTGCCGCGCAGCGAGGTCGTCAGCGCGGGGGTGCCCACGGCCCAGTTCGCCGAGTCGGCCAGCACGATGACATCGCAGTCCAGTTCGTCGCGGTACTGCTCCAGCAGCGCGGGCAGGCTCGGCGAGCCGGACTCCTCCTCGCCCTCGACGAACACGATCACCTCGACCGGTGGCTCGCCATCGAAGGCCCGCAGCGCGGTGAGGTGGGCCAGTACCCCGGCCTTGTCATCAGCCACGCCCCGGCCGTACATCCGCCCGCCGCGCTGCTCGGGCTCGAATGGGGGTGAGGCCCAGGCGTCCTCATCACCTGGCGGCTGCACGTCGTGGTGCGCGTACAGCAGCACGCGCACCGGATCGCCGGTGGCTCCCTCGCCCCGGCGGGCCGCGTCCTTGCCGATAACGGCGGGCGCGCCCCCG